>CANGCK010000031.1 GCA_947452295.1 Sphingobacteriia bacterium | reverse complement strand
TCCTCACACAATAAAACCCAATGATAGCAAGTGTTTCAAGATAAAGAACTGAGTTTTCCTCACACAACAAAGGACCCACGATTTAACGTAAGTCCTTGATTTTCATGTAGCGAGACCGGGATTTGAACCCGGGACCTCAGGGTTATGAATCCTGTGCTCTAACCAACTGAGCTACCTCGCCAATTGGGCTGCAAATATAGGGGGTTTACATAAAAAGAAAAAGCTTTACCCGCAATTTATAGTTGCCAATTATTTAATTCCTACTACAAATTTTTGGTCATTACCTAAAAAGCCCTCTAAATCATCCCCTACCTCACAGGCACCTACACCTGCAGGTGTTCCGGTATAAATACAATCTCCAATATTTAAACTGAAATAGGTAGAAATATGCGCTACCAATTTATCAAAACTAAATATCATATCTGTTGAATCGCCCTTTTGAACGGTTTGCTGGTTTTTCTTAAGCGAAAACTGAAAAGGATTATGGCGCATTTCATCTGTTAAAGATACCCATTCACCCAATACAGCAGAATGATCCCATGCTTTAGCCTTTTCCCAGGGCAAGCCTTTCTTTTTCAATTCAGCCTGTACATCTCTCGCTGTAAAATCTATACCTACCGTAATTGCATCATAATATGCGTGTGCATCATTTTCGGAAATATTTTTCCCGTTTTTTCCAATGCGCAATACGAGTTCTAATTCATAATGTAAATCTTTGGTGAATTCCGGGTAGTAAAAAGAGCCATGCTGAGGCAGTAATGCTGTAGCAGGTTTCATAAATATAACCGGATCTTCCGGAATGGCATTTCCTAACTCCTTGGCATGTTCTGCATAATTTCTTCCAACACAAAATATTTTCATTTGTATATGATTTTATTTTTAAAAGAGGCCAGCATGGCGGTTTAATTTTTATTATTTCAGAGACGCCAGCATGTCGTCTCTACATTTTATTCAAACGATAAACTATTGGCCGTATTCATCGCTTTAGCCAGTCCGATACTTGCAAACTGTTCAATGATTTCCCCACAAGCCACAATTTTTTTGTCCATCACCGGCTGTTCACTTGGCAACCATTTACCCAACACAAAAGTTACTTGCCCTCCCTTAGGAAAATCGTTACCAATACCCACCCGCAATTTAGGATACGCATCTGTTCCCAAAGTTAACTGAATGTCTTTTAGTCCATTATGACCCGCATCACTACCAGACCCTCTTAGCCTAATTTTATTGATAGGAAGTGCCAAATCATCAACAATAGTAAGGGTTTGATCGATAGATAGTTTTTCTTTATCCAGCCAATACTTCAATGCTTTGCCGCTTAAATTCATATAGGTAGTGGGCTTAATACATACAAATGTTTTACCCTTCCATTTTACTTCTGCAACTTCGGCTAATCGATCTAACTTAAAAAAACCATTGTGTTTACGCACAAAGGCATCTAACACATCAAATCCAATATTGTGTCGGGTATGCCGATATTCATCACCAATATTACCCAATCCTATGATTAAAAATTTTTGCATGCACGCAAATTTAATACTTTTACTGTTGAGGTATATGCACAAAAAAGTCCGGCAAGCCGGACTCTTTCATTATCAATACATTGATTATTTTTTCTTTTCGTCTTTGGCAGCAGAAGCTTCATCTTGCTTAAGCTGACGAGTCATCACTACTGAAGCAATAGGAATTCTTGGAGAGTTTAAAATCTCTATATCACCTGCTTTTACATCTTCAACGCGAATATTACCATTCAATTCTAGATTGGTGATATCTACATTAATAGTTGAAGTTAAATCTTTTGGCAAAGCCTTAATTTTAAGCGCTTTGATTTTAGTAACCAACTTACCACCACCTTTAACACCGATTGAAGTTCCGGTGAATTTAATTGGTAAAGTAGCAATTACTTTTTTGTTGTCTACTAACTCCAATAAATCTACGTGAATCAACTGATCAGACACTTTATCAAACTGTAGATCTTTCAAAATACATTTGTATTTTTTCCCATCAACAGTAACTTCTGCAAACTGAAATTCACCAGTGTACACTAAAGGTTTGAAAGCTTTAGCCGAGGCATAGAAATTAACCTCCGTAGCACCCCCGTAAATTACACCCGGCACATTTTCTTGAGAGCGAATTTGGCGGGCGGCTTTTTTGCCATGTTCGGTCCTCAGAACACCTTCGATTGTAATTGTATTCATTTGTTATTTTTTTTGGACGGCAAAGGTAAGGAAATCAGTCTAAATTTGCTATTTTCAATTAAAATCCTTCTATTCTATCTGATAATCAACCAGTTACTTAACTCCTTGGCTATTTTTCCTTTTGAATTTTGAATTTTGACTTTTTAATCTCTCCCCTTTAATTGAGAATGAATAAATAAACTAGTAATACTCTTGTTTTCATAAGCATTGCGAATAGCAATGGCAAATAAGTCGGCAACTGATATCGCTTTGATTTTTTTCGACTCCTGCTTCAATGGAATTGTATCACATACTACCAATTCCTCAAGTACACTGTTTTCAATGTTTTCGTAAGCTTTACCACTTAATACAGGATGTGTTATTAATGCGCGTACACTTCTCGCACCCTTATCCTTCAATAATGAAGCAGCTTTGGCTAAAGTTCCACCGGTATCACAAATATCATCTACCAACACAATATCTTTCCCCGTAACATCTCCAATAACCACCATGCTGGCAATTTCATTGGCGCGTTTACGATGTTTATCGCAAATAACCATTTCCGCATTAAAATAGCTGGCAATTTCTCTCACCCTATTGGTGCTGCCCACATCGGGTGCTGCAAAAGCTAAGTTTTGCAATTTAAGTTGTTCAATGTACGGGATAAAAATTGCCGAACTATCTAAATGGTCTACCGGCACATCAAAAAATGCTTGAATTTGAGGCGCATGCAAGTCCATCGTAATAATCCTATCTGCACCTGCAGCTTCCAACAATGTTGCGATCAGTTTAGAGCCAATTGCTACACGGGGTTTATCTTTTCTATCCTGGCGTGCATACCCATAATAAGGAATCACCGCAATGATTTTGTAAGCACTTGCTCTTTTTGCAGCATCAATCATCAACAACAGCTCCATCAGGTTGTCTGTTGGGGCATAAGTGCTTTGAATTAAAAAAACATAATCGCCACGTATACTTTCTAAAAAAATGGGCTGGAACTCGCCGTCGCTAAATTTTTGGATATTAATTTTTCCAATAGAGGCACCAAATCGTTGGGCAATTTTCTCTGCCAATTTTTGCGAACCTGTACCAGAAAAAATCTTAACAGATGGGTTCATAATTCATGAATGTTGTGCGAAGATAGCTATTCAAAAAGGAAATTGTATTTTGAATTTACAATTGTTTATATTATGAGGAAATCTTCTATTAAAGATTGGTCAGTGAATGACCAACCCCGTCAGAAACTTTTATTAAAAGGCGCCAATTCAATGACTACTGCAGAATTACTGGCCATTTTAATTAACACTGGTACTCCTCAACATTCAGCTTTAGCAATTGCACAACAAATTTTAATGGCTACTGAGAATGATTTGAATAAGTTAGGAGCGCTAAGCGCCAAAGAAATGGTACAGCTAAATATTAAAGGGCTCGGTGAAGCCAAAGCTATTGGCATTGTAGCTTCCCTAGAATTGGGTATCAGAAGAAATGCAGCAGAACTACCTAAAAAGAAAGTTACCAGCAGCAAAGATGTGGTTACTTATTTAAAAGCATCTTTTCAATTCTTACAAAGAGAAGTATTTGCAGTATTGTTTTTAAATAGAGCCAATAAAGTAGTACATTTCGAGATCGTTAGCGAAGGGGGTATTACTGGAACAGTAGCAGACCCAAGAATTATTTTGAAGAAAGCTTTAGCACATAATGCCACAGCGATAATTCTATGTCACAATCATCCTAGCGGCAACCTCCAACCCAGTAATGCAGATGAAATATTAACCAAAAAAATAAAATCAGCCGCATCTTTTTTCGACATTTTAGTCACAGATCACTTAATTGTTAGCCATGAAGGATATTTCAGCTTTGCAGATGAAGGCCTACTTTAAAATTCAATAATAAAAATTCAAAAGTAAAAAAAAGGCTTACTCGCCTTTTTACTTTTGAATTTTGAATTTGTTAAGCTTGTGCTGTAGGCCCGCCAAAATTCATCGGAATTTCAATTTGTTCTAAATCTTGCACAGGACCATTGGCTGCTTCAAATCGTTGAATATTTTCTGCCATCGCCTTCATAAAACGTTTGGCATGCATAGGAGTAAATATTATCCTCGACTTAACTTTACTTTTAGGTGTACCAGGCATCACATTTACAAAATCTATTACAAACTCAGCATTACTATGGGTTATAATGGCCAAATTGGCATAAGACCCTTCGGCTACTTCTTCCGTAATCTCTATATTTAACTGATTATTGGGCTGTTGTTCCATGAATAAGTATTTGTCACAAAAGTATATAAACCAATTTAAATATTTTGTTTTACTTACCTATTTATCCCACCAAACCCTTCCAAACTGAGAATCTATACCACTAGCATCTTTGTACTTAGAGGCAACCTTTAAATAATTAGTCGTATTTAATTGTGCATCATTAGGGCCATATACTAGTCTTCTAGGAATTTTAGACATACCAGGAGCCGGCTCTAATAAAGGAATGCCTGTTCTTCTCCACTCTGCAAACCCCTGTGTGCCATCCGGATAAAATGCCAACCATCTTTGAAGCGCAATTTTATCCAACAATTCTTGGGTTGAATTAATTCCAATGGTTAACTTTATTATGGGTTGATTAATAAAGTTATTAAAATCAACTGCAATATACACTCCCCACCTTTTCCAATTCGCTTCAATGGCTTCTTGGTATAGTTTATTGGCATCTTCGGTAGTCCACCCCAATAAAGCCGCTTCTGCCCTTGCTAATTTAATTTGATCCGCCACAAGTATAACTATTGGAGATTTTTCCAATCTAAAGTCTGGGGCTAGTATTCTAGCCCATTGAAGGTTATCATTAGCAAAAACAACAGCATCTGTTCTAAGCAATCCATAAGGAAAGCCTACTTCACTTGATCCAAATACCTTAATCCTACTATCACCGGTAGATTTAAGAATATCTGTAACCGTTTTTGTAAGGGCATAATCTTTGCGCTGTACCACTTCATAATAATTATAAAATGTATTTTGATATGTTCCACCAGGTGATGCAATTACTGCGTTGTCTTTTCCATCAATATCATCTATTACGCCTGATTCATTTTGAAGGGCCTCCATAAAAATCCTTTTCCCTTTAATAGGATCTGCCTTAGACATTCTTAATGCCATTAACAATTGCATAGAATTTGCCAATTTTTTCCACTTTAGGTTATCCCCATTAAACAAAATATCTCCATCAATTTTTTGGTTATTATTTAATTTTTGAACGCTACTTTTCAACTGCATTATTAAATCATAATAAATTGAATCTTGTGAATCGTAACGAACATTCCCTTTCCCCTTTAAAGCCTCCGAATAAGGAATGTCGCCCCAAGTATCGGTCAATTGCCAAAAATAATAGGCCCTTAAAATTTCAGCAATCCCTAATAAGGAACTACGATACGCTGAGTCTAATCCGGTATTTAATGAATTTGCACCATTGACATCTCTCACGACATTATTATCTTCATTAATTCTGTTAATAATTGTTTGTAGATCATTTAATGGACCTGCATATACATCATCATAGTTGATGGTTGTTTTGGAATACCTGGCAAATTCAGTGTACTGTGTTTCTGTAAAGTATTGCGCATACATTCCATTAATCGTTCTAAATCCGCCCTGATCAAAAATTGCATTTGATGTATTGTTATTTAACCCTGTCAATGCATTTGTTAGAAGAGCAGATAAAACGGGCGAATTAGTACCATTTGGATCACTGTTTAAATCTCCAAAATTTTCAAAAACTTTTTTACAACCGCTGAATAATAATGCGCTCGTGAAAATCAATATTGAGAATAAGTTCTTATTTATGTGTTTAGGCATAAGTGAATGATTTTAAAATTGAAGTTTTAAGTTTACGCCAATAGATCTTGTTCCGGGAAACTGGCCATCTTCTCCATGGATGCCAGAAATTTCGGATGGATCAAAACTTTGTGTTTCTTTATAAATAAATAAGGGATTTCTAGCGAATAAAGACAACTCAGCTTTTTGAATATATTTTACCCAACCTGTTTTTTTCAAATTAAAATTATACGCAAAACTTAGTTCCCTTACTTTAACATAAGATAATCCATGAATATAAGGTTCTGCAATTTTATTAAAATAAAATTGTTGAAAATAGGCTTGTGCAGGCACATACATTTCTACAGGTGTAACTTGATCTATAGAACTAACACCAACTACCTTAACCCCCCCACCATTTGATATATCATCTCTAATATTTTTACCATTATCATTAATAGATGCAGTGGACCCTAAGACACCCGAAAAATTGCCCCATTGTTCCGATAAAGAAAAAAACTTACCCCCACGCTGAAAATCAATATTAAATCCAAGCGTAAACTGTTTATAAGAAAAAGTACTAAATACGCCTCCATTCAAATCTGGCACAACTGATCCCCAATGTTTTGTAGCATCTGCAACAAAATTACCATTCGATGGATCAATTAATAGTTGCCCATTATTATTCCTGGCAATTCCTCCTCCAATTAACTGCCCCCAATTTGATCCAACTTCTTGATATACCCTTGCAAAACTTTCTCCATATTTTCCACCGGTTAAAATAATTTGATCTCCTTTATTTAAGCCAGATGCAATATTTACTACTGGATTGCTTATAAGTTTACTGTAATTAAAATTTAACTGCCATTGTAAATTTTTATTTTTTATTGGAACTGTATTAACCAATACTTCTATACCCGATTTTTTAATATGTGCTGCATTTATTCGTTGTGCAGTATACCCACTAACCCCACTTAGCGCTACTTGCACTGGTTCTCCATTATTATCTTCATTATAGTATACAACATTCAATCCAATTCTACTGTTCAAAAAGCGTAAATCAACACCCACTTCATAGGTAGTAATTAATGACCCCCTTAAATCGGAAGCGATTAGTACATCGGGAGTTGTCATTAAAAAATTTCCTGCCCATTGATTAGAATTTACCGAGTAAGAAAAATTATTGTCATACACCCCAATATCCCTTGGCTTTTTACCCCAGCTACCAAAAAGTTTACCAAAATTCAACCAATGGATTTTATTTTTTGTAAACTCACTGAATATAAAACTTGTGCCTATTGAAGGGGAAACCAATTGATTATTGCCGCTTGGCAATGTAGAATACCAATCATTTCTAACTGCCCACGTTAAACTAATGTACTTCAAATACTCAATGTCGCCAGAAGCAAATAATGACCTTGTAGCCAAATTTTTTCTTGTACTCACTATGGTAGGTTGAGCTTTTGAATTCGGCAATGAATATAAACCCGGTATATTGAGCCCATTAGAAGTGGCATTTTCTAAAGCATAATCTCTAATAGTTAAATTGTTAAATCCCAAATTGGTATTCACTACAAATCTTCCAAAACGCTTATTATATCCCAATACTATATCAAAATTATCCTCCAATAAATTAAAAAAACCAGTAGAATAAGAAGGCAAATCTCCAGACTGAAAGGCACTAGCAGCCAACTCTGAAGTATACACATTTTCATATTTTTTCGAGTTGATTGCTTTTCTTAAAGTACTTCTTACATTAAAATTGTCATTTAATATATAAGTTAAAGTAAGGTTTCCTGATGAATATTCTTTGCTTTGCAAATAGCTGGTATGATCAAAAGCTGCATAATAATTGTTCCAAAAATTTCCAGTATAAAATGCAGCAGGATTACTGGCATCAAAGCCATTTGGATTAGAAGAAAAATTCCAACTTGCCAGTGTGCCAACAGGTGTTATTAAATTTCTTAATGAACGCTCCAATTCCATATCTAAATCTCTATGAAACCAGGAATTAAAGCTGCCAGTAGATTTATTAGCATACCCATCATTAAAATTTCCATAGATTTTATGTTGCGCAAAAGTTGTGATTGCAGAAACAGTTAAATGTGGGTTTAATTCCCATGAAGCCGACATTTTAAATGTATTTCTGTTTGATTTCGAATTGGGCAGTAAGCCTTTAACCCCTTGATTAGAGTATGAAATTCTTACAGCATACCCTTGGCCGGTTTTTGAGAAATTTAAATTAGTGTTATAGCCCTGCCCTTTTTCCCAAAACTGCTTGATATTATTGGGTTGAGGAACCAATGCCGCAGTTTTAAATGATCTACTATGTCCATCTACCCAAGCATACCATGGCACATATTCCTGTCCTAGCATCTCGGGTCCCCAACTCGAGTCGTCGGTATAATCCGGGAAACCTTTACCCTCCAGCGCTTTCCATCCTATCGGATCTCCAAGTTTCCAATGATAGGGGGTAAGATTGGCATTTGCACCTCCCGCATATTTGTTTTGGTATCTAGGTAAAATAGCAACGCTTTCAAGTGTAAACCCAGTATTCAATTCAACACCTACACCTGCAGTATGATTTTTTTTTCTGCTAGTAATTACAATGGCTCCATTTGCAGCTCTTCCTCCAAACAAGGCTGTTGCATTTGCACCTTTTAAAATATTAATCGTTTCTATATCATCTGGAGTAATATCTAATGCATTCATCACATTCCCATCTACCACATATAAAGGAGCCATCTCTACCCCATTTAAAAGGTTTAGTGTAGATCCACCACGTATTCTAAAAGTACCCTCCCTATCTAAAGCAACAGACGACTGTCCCCTAAACTGTACGCCAACCATTTTACCAGCTAATGCATTGTTTAAATTTGGCTGACGAATTAAATTAAGATTATCTGCAGTAATCGTTTGAGCACTAAATGGTGTAGTTCTTATACTTTTTCTCATTTCAAAAGCAGTAGTAACTACTACTTCCGATAAGGTTTCCTTTTCATTTCTATCTAAAATAACATTGTAAGATGAGCTCAATTCTTGTATCTGCAACTCCTTTTGAATAAAGCCATCTGATGCAACTACTATAACATCACCCACTTTTACTTTAACAATAAATTTACCATCGGCATCTGACAATGTTCCAGTATGAGTATTTTTAACCGTTACTGACGCAAAAGCAACCGCAGATCCTTTCGTGTCTATAATAATCCCAGCAATAGATTTCGTTTGCGCTTTCAATTGAATAACAATAAACGCTAAAAAAATAGTGAAGAATTGTTGTAAATATTTCATGTGTATATCTCTATTTTTTTTAATGGTCACATGGTATAGCCTTATATTCATTTCGGTTGGTATGCTTACTTTGTTTAGGGCTATTTCATGTGTATATTATCTTAGATTTTATTGATTGAAAAATCTAAATAAGCGTTCGTTTTTTAGTTTTTTTGAACCCTTGCTTAATTATATTCTTCTGATGGTTAATTATTTCGATACATCGATTTATATTTTTTAATAATATACAAAAGCCTAATTTATTACATTTTATATTATTTTTTATAATTATTGATCCTTTTATTGATTTAAATTCCATATATTTTACATAACAAATATAAGTATATATTTTTTTATAATATTTGTTTTATTCCGTTTATGAAAAAAAATCCATTATTTTTTTTATTTAACATGCTTATTAAATCAATCAGAAAAAATCGTCCTAATTTTGCTAGATGGTACTTTTAGATGGAAAAATTGCAGCTGCCTCGGTAAAAGAGGAATTGAAACACATTACCGAAGCTTTATTAGAAGCTGGCAAGCCGCTGCCACATTTAGTAGCTATTTTAATTGGCAATAATGGCGCTAGTGAAACTTATGTAGCCAGTAAAGTAAAAAATTGTGAAGAAACAGGTTTTCGCTCTACACTCATCCGTTTTGAAGAAGATACAGCCGAAGAAACCGTTTTAAATAAAATAGCTGAATTAAACAATGATGAAGATGTAGATGGAATATTGGTTCAACTTCCATTACCCCAACACATCAGTGAACAAAAAATAATTGAATCCATTGACCCTTCTAAAGATGTAGACGGATTTCATCCTTCTAACGTAGGGAAACTTGTACAGGGACTTCCTACTTTTGTGCCTGCTACTCCTTATGGTGTTTTACTGTTATTAGCACATTTTAACATAGTAACAAATGGCAAGCATGCAGTCGTTATTGGCAGAAGCAATATTGTTGGCCGCCCCATGAGTATTTTGCTCAGCAGTAATATTCCTCAAGGTAATTGTACAGTTACAATTTGCCATTCACACACTACTAATCTTACTGAAATTTGTTTGCAAGCTGATATAATTGTTGCTGCATTGGGCAAACCTGCATTTGTTACCCCCAACATGGTTAAAGATGGGGCAGTAGTTATAGATGTAGGCATTACTCGTGTAACAGATGCTACTGCAAAAAAAGGATTTAGAATTAAGGGTGATGTAGATTTTGAATCGGTTGCCCCTAAATGCAGTGCCATAACACCTGTGCCTGGCGGAGTAGGTTTAATGACCATTGCAGGCTTATTAAAAAATACCCTTCAAGCTTACACCAATAACAGAGGTTAATTAAAGTTTTTTTATTTTTTCAGCTATGCAACATACCCTAACTCCTTCAGCCTTACCCGTTATGGAAGCTTTTTATACCCTACAAGGAGAAGGTTTTCACCAAGGACGTGCAGCTTACTTTATACGATTAGGCGGTTGTGATGTAGGCTGTTTTTGGTGTGATGTAAAAGACAGCTGGGATGCAGCTAATCACCCATTAATACCTGTTGAAGAAATAGTAGCAGGCGCACTACAACATCCTGGAAGATTGGCAATTATAACCGGTGGCGAACCCTTATTGCATAACCTAAATGAACTTACTACCACACTTCAACAAAATGGTTTTGAAACCAACATAGAAACATCTGGTTCCTCTCCCCTTTCCGGTAACTGGAACTGGATTTGCCTATCTCCTAAAAAATTCAAACCACCAGTACCCGAAGTTATTCAACTTGCCAATGAACTAAAAGTAGTAGTATTTAATAAATCAGATTTTAATTGGGCCGAAACCTATGCACAACAGGTAAATCCACATTGCGAACTTTACCTACAACCAGAATGGGACAAAGCAACAGAAATTACCCCTCTTATTATAGAATATATCCAATCCAACCCTCAATGGAGATTGAGCTTGCAAGTACATAAGTATTTAGACATTAGATAATTGATGATTGATAATTAAAGTCAAAAATTAATAGATTATTGTTTTTTTAATTTCGACTTTTGAATTTTGATTTTTTTCTACAATTGTATGACAATTAAGCAATTGACAATTTAGACCTTTGCCAAATAATACAGCAATATGCGCTACAGTCATTATTTGGTATTTTTTTGCTTCTTTATCACAACCACCCTTCAAGCCCAAAATTCAGATACCCTATCTGGCGCTGGTGATGAAATTGTAGTAACTGCTACAAGAACTGAACGTAAACTTAGCAATGTTGCTGTTCCTGTTTCAATCATCTCCCAAAAAAAAATTCAACAAGCTGGTTCGCTCCGCTTAAATGATATTTTACAAGAACAACCTGGTATATTTTTAACCAATGGTTTTGGCACTGGCATACAAATGCAAGGACTCAACCCCGATTATACCCTTGTTTTAATTGATGGAGAACCCTTAATTGGAAGAACCGCAGGTATATTAGACATTAATAGAATTACTGTAGGTAATATTAAAAAAATAGAAATTGTAAAAGGGCCTTCATCTAGTTTGTACGGCAGTGAAGCTTTGGCTGGTGTAATAAATATCATCACCAATAAACCCAACAACAATACCCTAAACGTTTCTGCACGCTATGGTAGTTTCAACACAACTGATATTAATATAAGAGCGAGCTTCAACAAAAAGAAATTTTCTTACCAAGGCTTTGCTAATGCCTATTTTACTGATGGCTTTAGCATCAGACCGAATAGTGTAGAACGAGCCATTGCCCCCATTCAACGCTATACTACACAACAAAATTTTGGTATTAAATTTTCTCCAAAAACATCCTTGTCTATTAACTTCAGGTACAATGACGAAAAAATTAAAAACATTATCGCTGTAACCAATAATGGAGTAGTTACTTCTTCTGAAGGCAACGAACACAATAAAGACATCAATACAACCTTGCAATTGACCCATAAGTACAACAACAATCTAAAAAACATCCTTCGTTTATATACCACTCAATTTGAATCTCTTCAACAATTAGCCACCAGCAATGGAACGCCCTATACCGACTATTTTAAACAACAATTTGCAAGATTAGAAAACCAAACAGATTATATTGTTAATAAACAATTAGAAATAAATGCTGGAATTGGCTATGCTATTGAAACAGCCAATAGCACACGATACGATAACAGCAACAATCAGAAAAACAACCAAATTGGATTCGCCTTTCTTCAATCAGAATGGAAACCTTCACCATCATTCACTTTCATTGCAGGTGCTCGGTACGACAACAATCAATTATACGCTGCCTCTTTTAGTCCAAAAATTGCCTTACAGCTTAAAGCCAATAATAAATTAGTATTCAAAGCCAGTATTGGAAAGGGATTTAAAGCACCCGATTTCCGACAACTCTACCTCAATTTCACCAATGCTGCCGCAGGCGGGTACAGTGTATTTGGTACCGTTGAAGCACAAAAAATTATTACACAACTCATACAAATCGGACAAATAGCCAGTCTAGAAAACGATTATTATCGATTAGGTGAACTGCAACCAGAATATTCTACCGGAATAAATATTGGTGCAAACTATACCATTAATGAGCGACTTAATTTTAATCTAAATGCATTTAAAAACAACATCAATAATTTAATCGATAGCCGACTTGTAGCTTATAAATCTGGTGGTGCACAAATATTCAGCTACCTGAATGTTAAAAACGCCTACACAGAAGGCATCGAAATTGCACTCAACTACAAAGCTACAAATACCTTATCATTTACTGGTGGTTACCAATTGCTACTTAGTGCGGATAAAGATGACCTAAACAATATCAACATCCAAAAAGTATATACCAGAGATGCAAATGGCTACAGCAGACTAATGCAGAAAAATGAATACATCGGTCTACCCAACAGAAGTAAGCACATGGCCAATATGAATATTCAATATGATCACAATAAGTCCTTTGTTAATCTTCGATTGAATTATAGAAGCAAGTGGGCGGTAAATGATAAAGATGGAAACGGCTTGTACAATACTAATGATGAATTTGCCAATGGGTATGTTCAAGTTAACACCGCAGCAGGAAAAACCCTTAACAACAAATTAAGCATTCAAATTGGTTGTAATAACCTTTTTAATTATGAAGATGTAAATAACCTGCCCAATATGCCCGGCAGAACCTTTTATACCAAATTAGCCTATTCATTTTTTCAATAAATAATCAATCCTTAAAATCAATAAACATGAAGTATTCCTTTTACCTTTTTTTAGTAACTATTTCCTTTGCAGCTTGTCAAAAAAACACTGCTGTAACTACTATTCCTGTAACCAGCGCTACAGTAAAAGATTTAGTGGCCGACACAATCATTGGCACTAGTTTACAAGGACAACCCTACGGCGCCAATAAATTTACTTTTTACAGTTTAGAAAGTAATAAAATAATTGCGTCTACAGATAGTGCTTCTACTAAATGGGACTTAGCATTTAAAGGCACTACAATATTAACCAATGGTGGAACTAGCGGCCCGGGAAAAGGTGGTGCATTTGTATATATCGGCTTGTATGATGGTGTTACTGCTGTACCTGCCGACTCTACATTTAAAACAGACAACGCACCTACTTATGCCATAACTACCGGAAGTAATAAAGGATGGTATGTGTATGACGGCATGAACAATCTAATCAATCCAATTCCTGGTCGTGTGCTAATGATTAGAACTGCAAACGGCAATTATGCCAAAGTAGAAATATTAAATTATTACAAAGGTGGCGTTACCCCGTCAGCAACTGCCTCAGACGCTATTAAGTCTTCTGAACAGCGCTATTATACATTCCGTTTCACCTATCAACCAAATGGATCTAAAACATTTTAAATAAATAGCCTTTTTTTAATCCCTGCAGTAGTATGATATTGCAGGGATTTTTTTAACAAAAAATATTGTGTTTTTTTACCGAAATTGGTGCAGTAATTATGAAAAAACTAATCCTCACCCTCGCTTTTCTTTATAGCTGCACCCTTCCCTATGCTCAACAATACCAACCCGAAAATGTGAAGTCTTCGGCAATGCAGTATTACAATAATGCCATTGAATTATTAAAAGATGAAGAACTTAATGAAGCCATACCCCTGTTACTCAATGCAATTAAGGCCGATACAAATTTTGTAGATGCCTATTTATCATTAGGTGGCGTTTTTGGAGAATTAAAACAATACAAACGCTCAGTACAATTTTATGAAAAAGCCAAACAAAAAGACCCCAACTATTTTTTAATATACAATCTTCCCTATTCTATTAATTTAGCCGGCAATGGCCAATTCAATGATGCACATGCGGCTATTAATACTTTTTTATCCTTACCCGATTTAAACGAAAACAGCATACAAAGTGGTGAATACCGAAAAAAAACTTATTTGTTTGCACTAAACTACAGTAAAAACCACGCTGACAATGGCTATACATTTCATCCCATTAATTTAGGAGATAGTGTAAACACAACTGCTGCAGAATATTATCCATCCGTTACAATTACTGATAGCTTATTGGTATTCACACGTAGAGGTGATAATATTAGAGAAGATTTTTACCAAAGTGCTCAACTCTTCAATCAATTTAGCAAAGCCACTTTAATTGATGGAGATATTAATATTGAAGAACAAAAAGGCGCCATCACTGTTTCGCAAGATGGTGAATGGATGTTATTTGCTGGAAACTTCAAACAAGGTTTTGGCAATTTTGACATATACATTTCTTACTACACTCCCGAAGGTTGGAGTGAACCACAAAACTTAGGCGAAGCAATAAATTCAGACGCTTGGGAAAGTTCACCCACTTTAAGTCCCGACAAAAGAGCCCTCTACTTTAGCAGCAATCGCTCCGGTGGTTTTGGCGGATCCGATATTTATGTGAGCTATTTAAAGCCCAATGGCACTTGGTCTCCGGCACAAAACATGGGCCCAACCGTTAATACCATTGGCGACGATCAAGCCCCTTTTATACATGCCGACAACCAAACATTGTATTATACTTCCGACGGATTACCAGGTTATGGTGGCACCGACTTGTATATTTTAAGAAAAGACAATGAAGGCAATTGGGGACTTCCCGAAAATTTAGGCTACCCCATCAATACCATTGAAAATGAAGGGAGCTTAGCCGTTTCGGCAGATGGGTTAACCGCTTATTATGCCAGCGACAGAAACGATAGCAAAGGCAGCCTGGACCTGTATAAATTTGATATGCGACCAGATATAAGACCCAGTAGAACCATGTATGTTAAAGGATTTATTACCGATAAGAAAACCGGGAAAAAATTGCCTTCTTCTGTTGAACTGATCGATAATTCAAATGGTCATTTACTAATGAAAGTACAATCGGATGAAAGTGGAGAATACTTTGTACCACTTCCTATTGGCAAGGACTATACTTTTTCTGTAAATAGAAAAGGATATTTTTACTACAATGATTTGTATGAATTAGAAAGTAAACATGCAGATAGTGTTTACAACAAAGACATCTCCTTACAACCCATAGAACTTAATGCTTCTCTCACTTTCAGAAATATTCATTTTACTTCTAACTCTTTTCAATTGCCTGCCGATGCCTATATTGAATTAGAAAAAATGTTGCAGGTATTGCAAGAAAATCCCTCTATTAAAATAGAAATAAGTGGCCATACCGATAATATTGGCAAACCAGCAGATAATTTATTATTGTCTAGCAACCGTGCAAAATCAATTGTAAATTGGCTATTAGGCAAGGGCATTTCTAATCAACGGCTTAGCTTTAAAGGTTTTGGTGAAAGCCAACCCATTAGCGACAACAAAACAGAACAAGGTCGGGCCTTAAACAGAAGAACCACCGCTACTATCATTGGTATTTAGCGTATAAATACCTGTTTTTCGGGTAGGTATTTTTTGCAATTTGCCCCAAATTGTTCCTTCATGCATTCTGAACTTTGGCACCAAATAGCATTAACATTTATACCCGATGTAGGGCCTATTTTAAGGAAACGATTAATAGAATATTTTGGCTCAGCAAAAGAAGTGTTTGCCGCCCGAAAAAAAGAGTTGGGAAGCATTGATGGCATTGGCGATTGGGCTATCAAACAACTAAAAAGCTGGAACGATTATTCACTAGTTGATAAAGAATTGAAGTTTATAGATAAGAATAATATTCAACCCTTATTTATTACAGATAAAGCATACCCTTATAGATTAACCAATTGTCCTGATGCTCCCACCCTGCTTTACTGGAAAGGCCATACCAACTTAAATGCCACCAAAATAATCAGCATCATTGGCACCAGAAACAATACCAATTATGGCAAGTATTTAACAGAACAATTCATGGCATCTATTCCTAAAGATGTTTTAATAGTAAGTGGATTGGCGTTGGGGATTGATTCCATTGCGCACAAATCTGCTTTAAAAAATGGGTTGCCAACTGTTGGGGTATTAGGCCATGGATTAGATAATTTATACCCTGCGCAACATGAATTATTGGCTAAAGAAATGCTTGGCCATGGCGGATTATTGAGCGAATATAGTCAGCGTACCAAAGCAGATAAACACAATTTTCCCCGAAGAAACCGCATTGTAGCTGGCATGGCCGATGCTACTATTGTAATTGAAACGGCCGAAAAAGGAGGAAGCATGATCACTGCCGATCTCGCCTTTCAATACAATAGAGAATTATTTGCTTTTCCAGGGAGGGTAAATGATGCAAAAAGTGCCGGCTGCCATCAACTCATTCAACAAAATAAAGCCATCTTACTAACTGATGCCGCTTATTTATTATCCATGATGGGATGGACTGAAAAAAAGAAACCAGAGAAAAAACAGTTGGCATTATTTAGTTCGCTAAGTGCCGATGAATTAATGGTAGTTGAAATATTAAACGAAAAAGAATTATTTACCATCGATGAATTAAACAGCAGAACACAACTTAACAGCAGTAAAATGGCAGGCATATTGCTTAGTTTAGAACTGCAAAATATTATTCACGTTATTCCCGGGAAAATGATTGCCCTTGCTTAGCTTGACGATTCCACTTAGCTAAAAATAAAAATCCTACAAAAGCAAAAACTGCGGGTGTAAGAAATGTCAATATAAAATGATCAGCTTGATTATTGTAAATCCAAGACGCAACCAATGCGCCTACCCCAATACCTATTTCTAAAGCAATATACATAGAGGCAATTGCTTTACCCCTATTTTCGGGCGCACTTAAATCTACCGTCCACGCACTAAGTGCCGGCGAGTTTATCCCCCAACTCAATCCATAAATGACAGAGCCCACCATCATTATAGTTACCGAATGGGCAAAGGCAATTACCAACATCCCTATTACCAATACCAAAGAAGAAACCAATAATACCGGTACCCTCCCATACCTATCAGATACTTTGGGTGCAACCAATCTAATAACCAATGATGCAATGGTAAAGAAAGCATAAAACAACCCTTTATTGTGCAATCCAAGGTGTTCACTTAAATCGGGCGCAATAGTAACAGTAGTACCAATAGAAAAACATAGTAAAAAGGTAATAACAGCCGGTTTTATAGCAGATTTATCGAAAATTTCGTTGCGGTTGATTTTTAATAATTTCAACGAGAATGGCTGTTTGTGTTGCAGCGTTTCTTTGATATTATACAAAATAGCAACAGATCCTAAAGCAAAAAAAGCAGATACAATAAACATGGTATTAAAGCTATAATGATCTACTAAAAAGCTACCAATCATAGGCCCTGCTGATGAACCCAATGTATACCCTATGGACAACGCGCCCAAGGCTTCCCCTCTTTTAGATTCGTGTACTACATCTGCTCCATATGCAGATGTAGCAGTAGGTTTGAAGCCGGTTGAAAAACCATGTACAAAACGTAAAAACAAAAAACCCGCAACAGTAGTAAGTAATGGATACAATAAACTACAAACCACACATACTAATGACCCAAATATCATTACAGGCACCCTGCCTATCGTATCGGTTAATTTCCCGCTAAATGGCCTCGAAATACCCGCCATTAAAGTAAATAATGCAATAATCAATCCCTTGTATTCAGCACCCCCTAATTGGGTTAAATACCCTGGCAACTCTGGAATCATCATATTAAAACTTGTGCCAAATAAAAAATTACTCAGACATAATAAGGCAAACTGAAAATTAAAATAGGGTGTATCTGCTGTAGGTTTAGGCTGCATCTTGCAATTAAAAAAGCTTTAGAAAGTAGCAAAGCTAACTGAAAATATTTTTTGACAAATTTTAGTTCATCGGCTATCTTTGCACATGGCAACAACCCTCAACTCTACTACAAAAACAAATCCCGCTACCCGATTATTTGGTGAAGGATTAACATTCGACGATGTTTTATTAATGCCTTCCTACAGTGAAGTGCTGCCACGCGATGTAAACATCAGCAGTCATCTTACTAAAGATATTATACTAAATGTACCCATTCTTTCTGCAGCAATGGATACTGTTACTGAAGCCAATTTAGCCATTGCTTTGGCTAGGGAAGGTGGCTTAGGCATATTACATAAAAACATGTCTATCGAACGCCAGGCCGAACAAGTACGCAAAGTGAAACGCAGTGAAAGTGGTATGATTATAGACCCCATCACACTATTAGTAGATGCTACTATTAATGATGCATTGTTGTTGATGAAAGAAAATAGAATTGGAGGAATTCCAATAGTAGATGGTTCAGGTAAATTAGTAGGCATATTAACCAATAGAGACCTGCGTTTTGAAACCAATAAAAAAAGAAAAGTTCAAGAAGTAATGACCAAAGAAAATTTGGTTACTGCACCCGAAGGAACCGATCTCAAAAAAGCTGAAAAAATTCTACAAAATTATAAAATCGAAAAACTTCCTGTTGTAAACAAACAAGGGAAACTAATCGGTTTAATTACCTATCGCGATATTTTACAATTACGCAATTATCCAAATGCAGTAAAAGACAATCTGGGAAGACTGCTAACCGGAGCAGCATTAGGCATCACCAAAGACTTAATGGACAGAGCTTATGCGCTTCAACAAGTGGGTGTTGATATTGTTACGCTAGATAGTGCGCATGGTCATAGTAAGGGGGTAATTGAAGCGTTAAAGTCATTAAGAAAAAATTTCAAACAGTTGCAAATTATTGCCGGCAATGTAGGAACAGCAGCAGGTGCAAAAGCCCTAGCGCAAGCAGGTGCCAATTGCATTAAAGTGGGTATTGGTCCAGGATCAATTTGCACAACCAGAATTGTTGCTGGTGCTGGTGTACCTCAATTAACAGCTGTTATGGAAGCAGCACATGCACTTAAACCATTGGGAATACCATTAATAGCCGATGGAGGCATCCGCTATACGGGCGATATGGTAAAAGCATTAGCAGCTGGAGCCAATATGGTAATGATGGGCAGCGTTTTTGCTGGTGTAGAAGAAAGCCCAGGCGATACAATTATTTACGAAGGCAGGAAATTTAAAGAATATCGCGGAATGGGAAGTTTAGGCGCCATGAGCCAAGGAAGCGGCGATCGCTATTTTCAAGATGTAGAAGCCGATGTAAAAAAATATGTGCCCGAAGGCATTGAAGGCCGGGTAGCTTATAAAGGAAACCTCAGCGAAATTATTTATCAATATGTAGGTGGATTAAGATCTGGCATGGGCTATTGTGGCGCAAAAAATATAGCAGCACTTCAAAAAGCTACATTTATAAAAATTACCAACGCCGGCATGAAAGAAAGCCATGCACACGATATCGACATCACAAAAGAAGCACCAAATTATAGTAGAAAATAATCTATTAGTAAAAACGAAACCATCGAAATAGTCTTGTAAATTATATGCGTTCTTAGCAAATTGTTTTCTAGGCATGTTTCAGATGAGCTGTAAAGGTCAAAAATACAACTACATGAAAAGCACCCAAAAGCTAGGCTTATCGGTATTGGCAGGCGTATTACTTTCGCTTGCATGGCCAATGGCACCGTTTACCTTATTCATCTTTATTGCATTTGTGCCGTTAATATCAATTGCCAACCAAGTTACAAAAGCTAGGCAACTATTTGGTTACACCTTTCTAAGCTTTTTAATTTGGAATGTAACAGCCACCTGGTGGTTGTGGAATTCTACCGGAACAGGTGCAGTAGCTGCCATTACAGCCAATACGCTTTTGATGTGCTTACCATGGTGGGGGTATTTTGTCTTCAAAAAAAAATATACGAGTAATATATCATTACTCCTATTGGCAATATTTTGGTTGAGCTTTGAATACATACACCTTAACTGGGAACTTAGTTGGCCCTGGCTTACTTTAGGCAACGTTTTTGCTACCAATACCAAATGGATCCAATGGTATGAATATACAGGTATTGGTGGTGGAAGTTTAGTTGTTTTAACAGTAAATATCATTATCTATCAACTGCTTCAACATATACTTCAAAAAGCTACAAGAAAAATAATATCAATTAAAGCGGCTAGTATTGTGGCTTTATTTGTTGCAGTATTAACCTTCAATTCGTTTGTTACCCCTTCCAATACTTTGCAATCAGCTTCTTCCAATAATGTGGTGATAGTACAACCCAATATTAGCCCTTACGACAAATTTGAATTAAGCACAGCTACCAACCAAATTAAACTACTTATTAATCTTTCCGAACGGGCGCTAGACAGTAATACCAGTTTGATAATTTGGCCAGAAACAGCCATGAGCGTTGCAGACTGGCAAGAAAATATTGGAACAAATAATTACTATCAGCCAATTTTTGAGTTTACGAATAAACATCCTGGCTTAACGCTTATATCGGGCATCGAAACCTTCAAAAATTACGGAAATACCAAAGCAACACCTACTGCACGCAAAACCGATAATGGAATGTACTATGATGCATTTAATGCAGCAATTGCTATAAAATCAGGGGAAACTTTTCAACTGTATAATAAAAGCAAATTAGTACCAGGCGTTGAATCGCTTCCTTCTTTTTTACGTTTTTTAGCTCCAGCTTTCGAGAAATTTGGTGGAACAACCGGCGGTTATGGCATATCAGATAGTGTAAGCATTTTTTATAATAAAGGCAACCCTTATATTTCGGCACCCATAATTTGTTACGAAAGTATTTATGGCGAATATGTTGGCAGCTATGTAAAAAAAGGTGCCACCCTTTTAGCCATTATTACCAACGATGGTTGGTGGGGAAATACACCAGGGCATAAACAACACCTTGCCTTAGCAAAGCTTAGAGCAATTGAAACAAGGCGATGGGTTGCTAGAAGTGCGAATACCGGCATTTCTGCCGTTATCAATAACAAAGGAGAACTACTATCACAACAACCCTGGAACAAAGCTGCTTTTATTAAATACACCATACCCAATAATACAGAACTTACTTTTTATGTAAAATATGGCGATTATATTTTTAAAATAAGTACAGCACTTGGCTTCCTGTTTTTTATTACACAAATTTTTCTGGCAATGAAGCAACGATTTACCAAACCTTAACATATGGAACTAATCCAAAAAATTTGCGTCCATAATTCTGTACAACTAGAATACGCTACTGTTGGTAAAGGTCGCGCTGTGATTCTCTTACATGGCTTCGGGGAAGACAAATCAATATGGAACAACCAAATTGATTTTTTAAAAGACCATTGTAAATTAATTGTACCTAATTTGCCAGGAACAGGTAATTCTAAACATACCGATCATACTCACCCCATCAGCATTCAATCTATGGCGAACAATATTAAATGTTTGCTTGACCAAGAAAATATTCAAAGTTGTATCATGTTAGGGCATAGCATGGGCGGCTATATAACGCTGGCTTTTGCTACACTTTTTCCCGAACTACTAAAAGGTTTTGGTCTAATTCACTCTACCGCTTATGCGGATAGTGAAGAGAAAAAATCTACCAGGCGCAGAGCTATCGAATTAATTAATGAGTATGGTGGTTACTCTTTTTTAAAAAATACCATCCCCAATTTGTTTGGCAATGAATTTAAATATACTTCTGTAGAAATTGTTGAACAATTGATTGAAAAAAGCAAGGCCTTCTACAACAAAACACTGCAAGACTATTACCTTGCTATGATCGACAGGACGGCTACAACATATACCTTAGCCAACACTACTGTTCCTGTTTTAATGATTGCCGGCACAGAAGATACTGCCGTTCCATTTGCAGATGCTACCCAGCAAGCATCACTTTCTTCAAAAATTCAATTTCATGTATTAGAGGGAGTAGGCCATATGGGTATGTTAGAATCTCCACACGAAGTAAATCAATTGATGCTTAACTTTATACATCACACACTTTAGTTTCATAATAAACAAGCATTACTTATGCATAAAACGATATTAATTACCGGTGCCACATCCGGATTTGGGAAAGCCATCGCGGAAACATTTGCAGCAGCAGGCTGGAACTGCATACTCACTGGCAGAAGAGCCGAGCGATTAAAAGAAATATCCGAAAATTTAAGCAGCAGGTTTGGTGTAAAAACATTGAGTTTGGCTTTTGATATTCAAAACAAATCAGCTGTTTTTAACGCAGTAGCAGAATTACCTGCCGATTGGCAAAGCATAGATGTATTAGTAAACAATGCAGGATTGGCTTTAGGTAGAGATAGTTTTGAAAATGCTTCTTTAGATGATTGGGATACTATGATCAATACCAATGTAAAAGGATTGATGTACATGTCGAAAGCAATATTGCCCCTTTTTATTAAACAACAAAAAGGACATATTATTAATATTGGCTCTACCGCCGGAAAAGAAGTTTATAAAGATGGCAATGGTTATTGTGCCAGCAAACATGCAGTAGATGCAATTAGTAAAGCTATGCGGATTGATCTACTTCCTCACCATATTAAAGTTACCGCCATACATCCGGGTGCTGCAGAAACCGAATTCTCAGTAGTACGTTTTAAAGGAGATGAAAATAAAGCTGCTCAAGTGTACGATGGTTACCAAGCCTTACAAGCAACAGATGTAGCCAATATTGTTTATTATACTGCTAATTTACCTGAACATGTTTGTATCAATGATTTAACGGTTACTTGTTTGGCACAAGCTAACTCATTTTACTTACATAAATAATTGTAGCAGCAATGCCTTTTACCACCAATAAAATCACTTCCCTCTTTAACATTAAGTACCCTATCATTCAAGGTGGTATGGTTTGGGCTAGCGGATGGAAATTGGCAAGCGCAGTGAGTAATGCAGGTGGTTTGGGGTTAATTGGCGCCGGCAGCATGCATCCAGATGTTTTGAGGGAACATATACAACAATGCAAAAAAGCCACCCAATTGCCTTATGGTGTGAATTTACCTTTATTGTATCCCAATATTGAAGCGATCATTAAAATAATTATTGAAGAAAAAGTACCAATCGTATTTACCAGTGCTGGCAACCCTGCAACTTGGACTAGCCAATTAAAAGCAGCAGGTATTATTGTAACACATGTAGTAAGTAGTAGCAAGTTTGCCCTTAAAGCACAAGAAGCTGGTTGTGATGCAGTGGTAGCAGAAGGTTTTGAAGCAGGCGGTCATAATGGTCGGGAAGAAACCACTACAATGGTATTAATCCCCTCCGTTAAAGAAAAAATTAACATCCCATTAATTGCAGCAGGAGGTATTGCTGTTGGCAAACAAATGCTTGCAGCCATGGCTCTAGGTGCTGATGGCGTTCAAATAGGCAGCCGTTTTATATGTTCATCCGAAGCCGCTTCTCACAAAAAATTTAAAGAAGCTGTATTGCAAGCCAAAGAAGGGGATACAAAATTAAGTTTGAAAAAATTAGTACCTGTACGTTTATTAAAAAATGATTTCTTTAATGAAGTAGAAGAAGCTGAATTGCGCTGTGCTAGCGTTGAAGAACTAAAAATACTTTTAGGTAAAGGACGTGCTAAAAAGGGAATGTTTAATGGAGACCTCTCGGAAGGCGAGTTAGAAATTGGCCAAGTAGCAGCTATCATCCACCAAATTATGCCTGCAGGAAATATTGTACTAGAACTAGTTGAAGAATATTTCGCTGCGCTGAATCATTTACACAACACTACTCTCTAACTGATTCATTAACCAAAATCTATTTCAGTATTATCACCAATATTTAAACTTCTACTTAACCCTTTTACAGAAGCATCGCTGCCTATTAAGGAATTATCGAGTACTACTTCATCTAAATTGGTAAAAGAACCTATAATACTATCTCTCACAATAGAATTTTTAATAATCGTATTGGCACCAATTGCAACATGTGGTCCAATAATTGAGTTAGCAATATCGCAACCATCCGCAATACTAACCGGAGGTATTATGATAGAATCTTTAAATTGATGCCCATCGGCAATATTCCCTCCAAATTTCTTCAATAGTGTTGCATTGCTTTCTAATAAAGATTCTTTCTTGCCGCAATCAAACCAGCTTTTAACTTTAAACGACTTAAACCTTGCACCTCTTTTTATCATACAATCCAATGCATCTGTAAGGCTGTATTGACCTTCTGTTTGAATGTCTTGCATAAACAACTGGTGCAAACATTCAAATAAAAAATCAGCTTCTTTTATTTTATACAATCCTACTAAAGCCATATTGCTTTTAGGGATCGCTGGTTTTTCTACTACTTGTTCAATAAATCCATCTTCATCTAAAGTGGCAACTCCAAAATTTCGTGGATCGTCTACCTTTTTAATACCCAACATACTAAAAGGGCTTTCCATCACTTCTTTGATATCGTACTCGCAAATGGTATCACCCAATACCACAAATACTTCTTCATTTCCTACAATTGTTCTCGTTAACTCTATTGCATGTCCTGTTCCGTGACGCTCATTTTGAAATACAAAGTGCGTATTTAAATTAGGGTATGTTTGCTTTACGTAGTCCTGAATTTTTTCACCCAAATAGCCCACGATAAAAATAAATTCACAAATACCGGCTTCACTTAATTGATCAACAATAAAACTTAAAATAGTTTTACCTGCAATAGGAATAAGTGCTTTGGGTTGTGTATAGGTATGTGGTCGAAGTTTTGTACCTGCGCCTGCTACTGGTATAATTGCTTTCATTGGGGGTTTTATTTGGGGTTAATTTAACGATCAAACGGCATCAAAACATTCACTAACTGGCTAAATTATAGGTGAAATTAACAAATATGCCGGATTAACCAAGTTTTGTGGAAATCCTTGGTTAAAACTTATACTGTAAAAACATGGTGCACTGTTGGGTAAGATTTACCTTTGCAAAAATTTATACTTATGCAGAGAGATACCCTGGTTTTTGACCTCATTAGAAAAGAGTTAGAAAGACAACGTCATGGAATTGAACTGATTGCTTCCGAAAACTTTACCAGTTTACAGGTTATGCAAGCCATGGGAAATGTAATGACCAATAAATATGCCGAAGGGTATCCAGGCAGAAGGTATTATGCAGGATGTGAAATTGTTGACCAAACAGAACAACTAGCCATAGATCGTTTAAAAGAAATTTTTGGAGTTGAATATGCCAATGTACAACCACATAGTGGCGCACAGGCCAATGCTGCTGTAGCATTAGCTGTTTTACAACCAGGCGATGCTACATTAGGGCTCGATTTAAGTATGGGCGGCCACCTTACACACGGAAGTAGTGTTAACTATAGTGGCAAATTGTATCAACCACATTTTTATGGTGTTACCAGAGAAGAAGGATTGGTTGATTACGAAATGTTGGAAGCTAAAGCAAGAGAAGTAAAACCAAAACTAATTTACTGTGGTGCCAGTGCCTATAGCAGAGATTGGGATTATGCGCGCATAAGAAAAGTGGCTGATGAAGTGGGCGCTTTGGTAATGGCCGATATTGCTCACCCGGCAGGATTAATTGCCAAAAAATTATTAAACTCCCCATTTGAACATTGCCACTTTGTTACTTCTACCACCCACAAAACCTTACGTGGACCAAGAGGTGGTATTATTATGATGCATAAAGACTTTGAAAATCCATGGGGATTGAAAGATGTGAAAGGCAATATCAGAATGATGAGCAATTTACTTGATATGGCTGTATTTCCAGGCATCCAAGGTGGACCATTACAACATGTGATTGCAGCAAAGGCAGTAGCTTTTGGTGAAATTTTATCAGACGAATTTTTAGGATACCAACAGCAAGTGCAAAAAAATGCACAGTCAATGGCTGCTGCTTTCGTTACAAAAGGGTACAATATTATAAGTGGAGGAACAGACAACCACTTAATGTTGATTGATTTGCGCAATAAAAACATCAGCGGTAAAAAAGCAGAACAAGCATTGGTTCAAGCCGATATTACTGCCAATAAAAACATGGTTCCTTTTGATGACAAGAGCGCCTTTATTACATCTGGTATTCGTTTTGGCGTACCTGCTATTACAACAAGAGGTATGAAAGAAGAACACATGCAATTTGTTGTTAATGCAATAGACCAAGTATTGATGAATGCAGACGACAGCAATGTAATTGGTGCTGTTAAAAATCAGGTAAATGAATTCATGGAACAATTTATTTTGTATCCAGAAATGGGTTAATTGCCGTAGACTTGGCAGGGGTAGTTTTTACGACTACCCCCCTCATTTCTACAATTTACAACACCAATATTAAAATTCATTCAAAAATGATTCAGAGAATACAAAGTGTATGGTTAATGATTGCTGCTGCAATAACTGCCGCAGGCTGTTGGTTGTCATTTTTTAGTGGAAATAAGGTAAATGCCACCACACAAACAAAAGAGTGGATTGAGTTTACTGCCCCACACAACCTACTTATTTTGGTATTAACCGTAACAATCGCTGTAGTTGCTTTGGTTACTATTTTTATGTATAAAGACCGAAAAAGACAAATATTGGTTACATTCGTTAACGCTATTATTGCCATAACCAATATTGCTCTTTACTTTAATGCAAAGTCCATGTTTGTAGAAGCTAATTTAGACTTAGGCGCACTTCTTGGCTTTGCAACCCCGGTATTTTTATTGCTTGCAATTAGGGCTATTTACAAAGATGAGCAGATGGTAAAAAGTGCAGATAGATTAAGAGATTAACCCCCGAACTTAAAATACAATCCATTACAAAAACGGCGCAGTTACACTGCGCTTGTTTTTTTGTAGGCCTGCCGGAACTCCTGCATAAACCAAGTCACCACCAGCATCACCCGCTTCGGGGCCTAAATCTATTAGCCAATCGGCACATTTTAATACATCTGTATTGTGCTCTATCACTATTAATGAGTGGCCTTGTTCTATTAATGCATTAAATGATGTTAATAATTTTTTTATATCGTTGAAATGCAATCCGGTGGTTGGTTCATCAAAAATAAACAACACATGTCCTATGCCTTTTCCTTTTCCTAAAAAGCTCGCAAGCTTTACCCGCTGCGCTTCTCCCCCACTTAAAGTATCACTACTTTGACCAAGTTTTACATAACCCAACCCCACATCTTGCAATGGCTGTATCGCTTTCTGAATCGTCTTTTCTTCCGCAAAAAAATCAAGTGCATCATCTACACTCATTTCTAACACATCAAAAACCGATTTGCCATTGTATTTAACTTCTAATACTTCTTCTTTAAAACGCTTTCCTCCACAAGACTCGCAAGTAAGATGTACATCTGCTAAAAATTGCATTTCTACAATTGTTTCACCTTCACCCTTACATGTATCACACCTACCTCCATCTACATTAAAAGAAAAATGTTTAGGTTGAAAACCTCGCATTTTCGATAGCCCTTGTTTTGAAAACAAATCTCTTATTGAATCGTATGCTTTAATGTAAGTGATCGGATTGCTGCGCGATGATTTTCCAATTGGATTTTGATCAATCATTTCGATAGAGGCAATTGAATGAATATCACCTACAATATTTTTATGCAACCCTACTTTTTCTGCTGGTTCTCCTTTAATTTTCTGCAACCCAGGATACAATATCTGCTTAACTAACGTTGTTTTGCCACTACCACTTACCCCACTTACCACACAAAGCGTATGCAATGGAAACTCAACAGTAATGTCTTTTAAATTATTTTGTCGTGCACCTTGTACTGTAATACTACTATTCCATTTACGGGTTATTTTAGGAGGGTCTATCCGTAATTCACCAGTTAAATATTTGCCAGTTAAACTGTTGGGATGTTGAACAATATAATCGTAATTACCTGCTGCTACCACCTCGCCGCCCAAATATGCAGCCAATGGCCCCATATCGATTATATGATCGGCTTCCTTCATCATCATTTCATCATGCTCTACCACTACTACGGTATTTCCCAAATCGCGCAATGACTTTAACACCTTAATTAAGCGTTCGGTATCTCTTGCGTGTAATCCTATAGATGGTTCATCTAATATATACAATGAGTTGGTAAGATTACTGCCCAAACTTCGTGTTAATTGAATACGCTGACTTTCTCCACCACTCAAAGTATTGGCCAATCTATTAAAAGTCAAATAACCCAAACCTACATCTAACAATGTTTTTATTCGTTGATGTACTTCTAATAAAATCCGCTTAGCAACTTGCTGGTCGTGCGCTGACAATACCAATTGATCGAACCATGTTTTTACATCTCTCACTTGCATCTCACATAATTCACCAATATGCTTATCACCAACTTTTACATAGAGCGCTTCTTTTCTTAAACGGTACCCACCACAATCGGTGCAATCTGTTCTGCCTCTATACCTACTTAACAAAACACGGTACTGTACTTTATATAAATTTTGTTCTACCTCTTTAAAAAAATCATTAATGCCCAATGACCCATTAGCACCCTCCCACAATTGTTTATACTGCAAAGCTGTTAAATCAATAATGGGTTTATGAATGGGGAAACCAGCTTTGCCGGCGCCTTTAATAAATTGCTCTTTCCACCAGCCCATCTTATCGCCCTTCCAGGGAGCTATAGCTCCCTCATACAAAGACAAGCGTTTATCGGGTATCACTAAATCCTTATCTATACCCAATACTTGACCAAATCCTTCACAAACAGCACATGCGCCATAGGGGTTATTGAATGAAAATAAATTAGGTGATGGCTCTTCAAACACTATACCATCAGCTTCAAACTTATTACTGAAGTGAAGCATTTTTTTTCCGTCTAACTCTATGTCCATCTCACCTTCTCCTTCATAAAAAGCTGTTCCTATAGAATCATTTAAGCGATGAACATCTTCTTCGTCAAAATCTTTAACAACTACACGATCTATTAATACAAATACTGTTGTTGCAGTTTTTGTATTAATCAGCTTATTTAAGTCCTTATCAGGTAATTCTAATAATGACTCAATTCGTTCTACATTTCCATCTTTCGATCCGTCTATTGTTTTTAAATACATCCTCGAAAAACCTTTCTGCATCAATATATTCAACTCTTCCCTGATGGCTCTTTTAGCATGTTGTTTAAATGGTACCAATATAACTACTTTGGCTCCTACTTTCAATGAACGGATAGCATTCAACACATCTGCAACATCATCTTTCTTCACCAACTTGCCTGTAACTGGAGAAATGGTTTTACCAATACGGGCATACATCAACCTTAAATAATCATATATTTCCGTCATACTACCCACCGTGCTTCTGGGTGTTCTCGTTATTACTTTTTGTTCGATGGCAATTGCTGGACAAAGACCTTTAATATAATCCACATCGGGTTTTACCATACGTGCCATAAACTGTCGAGCATATGCACTTAAACTCTCTGCATAACGCCGTTGTCCTTCGGCAAACAAAGTATCTATGGTTAATGAGGATTTACCACTACCCGACACACCAGTTACCACAATGAATTTGTTGCGCGGAAAACGAACTGAAACATTTTTTAGGTTATGTGTACGAGCACCCGTAACAACAATATCTTGTTCGGATGTACTATTTAACGGAGCGGAAACGGAAGCTGATTTTGTTGCCATATCTTATCAAAAATAAACAGATTATTACAGCTTTAGTTGAATAAACCCCAAATAACTTTCAAAAAATCAATCACTTAGAATGTGCATAACCTCCTACCTATATAATTTGATTTCCACAAAAGATTTGTGCATTAAAAGAAATTCTATTTTGTTTCCGAATTGGGACTTTTTCACTACTACTAACACAAAAAGAAGTCTCAAAACATAAAAATACTACTATGAACACATTAGAGCAAGTGGCTGATATTGAATTGATCAGGGCTTTTCAAGATGGGAATACAGGAGCATTTGAAACCTTAATCTATAGATATAAAGACAAAATATTTTCGTCGATATTATTTTTAGTGAAAGACACTCATTTAGCAGAAGACCTGTTTCAAGATGTGTTCATTAAAATTATCGACACGCTTCAAAAAAAGCGTTATACTGAAGAAGGAAAATTTTTGCCTTGGGCATTACGTATTTCGCATAACTTATGTGTAGACTATTTTAGAAAAGTAAAAAGAACACCTACTAATATTAAAACCAGTGAAGATAAAGACGTTTTCGACTTGGTACAAATTTCAGAAGATGCGGCTGATACAAAAATAATGCAAGGGCAAAGCCATGAAAGAGTAAGACAAATGCTCGACTTGCTTCCTGAAGAACAACGTGAAATAATTGTACTAAGACATTTTGCCAATATGAGTTTTAAAGAAATTTCTGAAGTAACCAATTGTAGCATCAATACCGCTTTAGGAAGAATGCGCTATGGATTAATGAATCTTCGTAAGATGATGAACGACAAACAAATTACACTTTAATCTATCTTATTTTATAGAGGTGTTGATGATTTTTGGTAATTGTTAAAGAGTAGGCAGTTGATTGATTTATAAGAATATTGTAGTTGGTTGTTTCAATTGATTTTTCTTTGTTTTACTGAAGTTTTTTATCATTAACACTTAATACTGCAAACATATTTTCACAAAAAAAATGGCGAAGCATATTTATTATGTTTCGCCTTTTTTTATTGGTACTGATTAATGATTAAAAGCAGCTTTTGCCGCATCCAGATGTGCAATGAATCGGGGTATATCTGGATTATAGCCATACTTAATATCCGTAAGCGACTTTCCATTGGTATCTAAAAACATGTATAATGGTTGCGCATTAAATCCAAACTGTGTGATTTCATAATTTAAGTTACGATCACCTTCTGTTAAAATCTGATCGCCATCTTTATTGACTGTTTGCTCTCCAATGGGGAGTTCGGTAGACTCATCTACATAAAGACTAACCAATACGAAATCGTTACGCAGTCGTTTCAATACTTCCTCATCTTTCCAAACTTCTTTTTCCATTTTACGACAATTGGCACAGCTATGACCTGTAAAATCAAGCATTACAGGCTTATTCAATGCTTTAGCAGCAGCCAATCCTTCTTCCAAAGTAAAATAGGCCACTAAACCATATGGAACATGTAATTTATTGGCCAATCGTACAGGCGGCTTTGCCAATGATACTGTTTTATCGGAAGAATTAGTGGAAGATTGTTGGTATTTTAACTCATCCAAGTTAAAGTCTTGTGTTCCATCGGGTGGAATAAAGCCACTTAAATGCCTTAAAGGCGCACCCCATAAACCGGGTAAAATATATACAGCAAAGGAAAAAGAAAGAATAGCAAAAAACAAACGTGGCACACTAATGTAAGGCAAATCATTATCATGCGAGAATTTCATTTTACCCAATAAATACAATCCCAACAAAACAAATATTACAATCCAAAATACCAAAAACACATCTCTATCAAGTAAGCGCCAGTGATAAATTAAATCTACATTCGACAGAAATTTTAATGCCAATGCCAATTCTATAAAACCGAAACTTACTTTTACTGAGTTAAGCCATCCGCCACTTTTAGGCATCGATTGTAACATAGTTGGGAAAAAGGCAAATAATGAAAAAGGCAAGGCAAGACCCACCCCAAAACCCAACATCCCAAATATAGGAGCGGCAGAAACACCACCTGTACTTGCTTGCCCCAGCAATGTACCTACTATAGGGCCAGTACAAGAAAAAGATACAATTACTAAAGTAAGCGCCATAAAAAATATTCCTACTATCCCACCCTTACCGGCTTTTTGATCGGCTTTATTGGCCCAGCTATTGGGTAATTGGATTTCAAAAGCACCAAAAAATGAAATTGCAAATACCAAGAAGATAACAAAAAACAACATGTTAGACACTGCGCTAGTAGAAATTTGATACAATACATCATCACCAAAAATCATCACCAACGCAAATGTAGGAACAGTATAAATCAATACAATTGAGAGGGAATACCACAAAGCATTGCTTATCCCTTCAACCCTAGATTTGCTTCTCTTTAAAAAGAAACTCACTGTTACAGGTATCAATGGAAATACACAAGGAGTAAACACAGCCAATAAACCGGCAAAAAAACAAAGTAAAAATATTTGCAAAAAACTTTTTCCTGTAATATTGGAATCGTCTTTTTCTTCAATAGCAATAATGGTTTTCACAGGCACTGCAAAAACAATTTCTCCACTGGGGTACTCACTATTTTTCTTTGCCAACCAATTAATACTTCCTTTTACCACCACACTATCTTCTTTGGCAATATGCAATGGATATTGAATGGTAACACTATCTTCATAATAGTACACAACTGAATTGGCAAGCTGATCGGTTGTGGCTAACAATTTTCCTTTTTCAATAACCGAATCTTTTAAACTCAAGTGTTTTACAGTAACCGTATCAAACTGTATGGAAGAAACAAATGCATCTTTTGCACTTTGTTTTTTTAGGGAAAATAGCTGAACTCCTTTATTTATTTTTGCAGTAGCTAATAAGTGAACCAATGAATCATTTATTCTTAGTGTGCTAAAAATAAATTGCACAGGTTGTTTTTCCTGTGCAATGATTGCAGAAGCAAATAGAACGAATACTAAAAACGTTCCAATAATTTTTTTAGTCATTTTATTGCAGCTTTAAGTCAAATACTTTTTTAGTCGGTGGCAAACATTGTGTATCATCGCATACCATATAGTTAACTGATCCGGCAATATTGGTACTAACACCTGCTTTTACTCTAACTATTTGAGTAAATACTACTTTATTACTATAATACAACACCTGCACACCAAACATTTTGTCGTTAATTTTTTCTAGTTTGCCATTTTCTCTCAACATCCCTTCTTTTACAATTAACGGATTGTTGTTGAAAGAGATTTTAGTAGGAACTGGACCGCCTTTAGGTGTATTTTGAGAATATAAATGCCAAGGCTTGGCAACTTCGGCAGTTATAGTAATTTCATAGATTCCGCTCCCTCTTTTATTGGCAATAAAAGACCAATTCACTGGTTCTTTAATTTGCGAAAAGGCATTGGTAAAAAATAAAACGCCTGCAATTGCCATTATTAAATATTTCATCTGCTTATATTTATTTCTTTTGAATTTTGACTTTTGAATTTTGACTTTTGAATTTTTTAACTTAATTGTAATAATTTAAAAACTTCTTTTCCATCAATATTATTGAGTGCGGCAGAAGTAGCTCTTTCAGGATGAGGCATCATGCCAAATACATTATTGCCTTCATTGCAGATACCCGCAATATTTCTGGCAGTACCATTGGGATTAGCAGATGCGTTAACCGCTCCTGCTTCTGAGCAATAACGAAACAATATTTGATTGTTTTTTTCTAGTTGATCTAAGGTCGCATCATTTGCATAAAACCTGCCCTCTCCATGTGCAATGGGTATTTTTAGTGCTGGACCATCATTGTGCTTAATGAATACATTTTTACAAATGAATTGTTGGTTATTGTTTTGTAACAATGCGCCTGGCAATAACCCACTTTCACAAAGTATTTGAAACCCATTACAAACCCCCAATACTTTCCCGCCATTATTTGCAAAATCTATTACAGACTGCATCATCGGACTAAAACGAGCTATTGCTCCACAACGTAAATAATCGCCATAAGAAAAACCTCCAGGTAAAATAATACAATCGTTTTTGGTAAAAGCCGAAATGTCTTTGTCTTTATGCCAAAGCATAATTACTTCTTTATTCAAATCATTTTGCAATGCATCTTGCATATCTCTATCACAATTTGAGCCAGGGAAAACAACTACTCCGAATTTCATTCAATTTGTATTTATGGGTAAAGGTAATAAGGTGAAACAAAATAAATTCCTAAAATTTAATGATATACCAATTGTTGTAACCAACGGCAGCCATCATCAGCAAAAACAATAAATTGGGAAATACTAGCCGTTTTGGGTATGAAAAAGCATTTGAAATAAATGCCGAAAGCGGCACAATACACATGATAGAAGTGTATATACCAAACTCTTTGTATATAAAAGGCGCTGCTAATAATACCAGGAACATTAAGAATAATGTATTCCAATTTTTTCTCATCTGAATTAATAACCTACTGCTGAACTGTTGCCAACAAATTATTCCAGAAAAAAATGCAAGTCCCAAAACAGAAACAGATTGTATAAATAAATTATTAATAGCTAGTACAGGCAACCCAAATGAAGTATGCGGTATGAATGAAGAAATCTTATCCAGCTGGTCGTGCATATAAAGCCATCCCCCTAAAAAATAATATGGTAATAGCACTCCAATAAGTAATATAAACCACTCTTGTAATTTAAAAGACCGCATTATACCCAATGTAAATAGTACAATAACAATGATAATAGCAGCAGGGTGATAACACAATACCGTTAAACCTACAACACAACCAATATTAAACAACAATGTTTTGGGATTTGATTGATTGAACAACTTAGTAGACATTATAAAAATCAATATCAGCAAAGAGTTCGACAACAATGCTGGGGTTACAGCTCCCCATTCTACAATAAAACCGGTAAGAATAATATAGGTCATAGCAACAGTATAACCTGCTTTTTGGAACAATTTCAATTCCATTAATAATTGATTGATGCGTACTGCTTGCAATACAATTATAAACAAATATAAAATTACTAAAAACGGATTGCCGGAAGCAGGGAGGTACTTTTCAATTATCACAGAAAATATACCATCATTAGCATAGGTAACTACTTTAGGTGCTTTGAAAAAAAAATGAAAATGAACGCCTAAGCTTAACAGCACCAAAAACAAAATATTAATGGGCGATTTGTCTCTGAAAATTTTTACCACGGTTATAATTTAAAAATCAATTTTAGAAAAACAAGTGTACCCTCTATACATACAAGGCACTATTGCCTGATGTGCGCCAATTTGCTTAGCATGACGGGGCATAAAATCATATCCTTTTTCGGGATTTTTAAACGTTGGATTCCGGTCTAATTGACCCGCAGGTGAAATGGATTGATCGGTAATTACATTATTTCTTCTTTCTTGAATATTGAAAATAAACTGCAACTTATCACCTGCATTCAATAATCCATAACTCAAATAATTATCTGTATTATCATCATATTGCGACTTTCTGATCACATTACTCCATTCCATTTTTCCATCGGGTTCAAATGAAATAACGGCTACATTATCTACATAATATCGGGTAACATTGCTCATGCCATTGTAATTCATCCCCCCAAATCTTCCAAACCCACCAAACGGTGAATAGAACATTGGATTGTAAAAAGAGTTGTAATAGCCTGATCCGCCAAAATAATTTCCTCCATACATTGGATTATAATAAGGTGACCCCATGTAATCCCATCTATTTGAATTATTTCCTCTATTGGAAGTATAAAATGACTCGGCAATTACCATAAATCCACCATCCTTTCGTAAAATCAGGTTTTTTAGGTAATAATCATTGAACGCCGATTTGATCGTATTTTGCCCTCTCACATCTTCGCGGTATTCATCCGAAAAAGTTGTTGCAGCATTCAACAACTCTCTATTACCAGCTATATCCCAAAGTGTATAGTAAAGCCCTTCAATATTTCCCCTTTTAAGCTTGCTGTAAAAAGAGGTAATCAAATAATGCTTGTTTTTATTGTCAATTTTAACATGCGGGTTATCTAAAAATACATTTTTAACTACTAACTGATTATCACTAAAAGTGCTGCCGCTCAATGGTTTTGTCAATAAATTGATTTTATTGATATTATCATTCTGGCTAGTACCTGATTGCCTTAAACAAACCACCGTTCCGTCATTATCAATACCAAACTCACCTAAAAAATCATTTTTTTCAGGCATGTCCAACAGAGCACTATTTGTTTGCAATAAGGTAAGCTCCTTATTAAATATGCTGGTTGAAATAATATGTTCTTTTTGGCTTTTGGTATTGATTTTTAATGCCAATATTTTTTGCTTGTCTTCGCTATTTATAAATGTGTAAATTTTATTATTCGTATTACTGATATTACCGGTTGAGTCTAATAACACTGGCTCGCCCAGTATTTTAGCATTGCCATCTAATTTAAGGGCAACTGCATACACCGTATTTTTAAGGTAATACTGGCAAATAAAATAGAAAAAATCACTATACGCAATAAAATCTGTACTCAACAGCTTTGCCCTTTCAGGAAAAAAGGCTAACCCTTCTTTGCCCAGTAGTTTCATGTTTTGATCGTACTTAGCAATATAATGCAGGTCTTTACTGTTTTTGTAAATAAGTATATTACCAGCAATTTTGCCAATTATTTCAAAGTTGAAAGTACGCGGATCATCTCTGTCGGGTTCGGAATACTGAATAATTTGAGATTTACCTGAGTTTATCGCCAAACATGCGATAAAAAAGAAAAAGATGGCCGTTTTTTTCATTTTGGTAATAAATTATTTAATTCTCAAATGTACGAGATGTGTAGATTATAATCCGTATTCAATTTACCCATACATTTGTTAAGAATTACGCTTTCAAGCTTCAAAGATAATTTTGTGAATAAGAATTTCAACAAAGCCACTACTGCTGGTTTAATTATTGCCCTAGGCATTATTTTCGGAGACATCGGAACCTCCCCATTGTATGTTCTGAATGAGATAATCAGCGAAAGAGCAATAACGGAAGAACTCATTGTGGGTACCCTTTCCTGTATAATTTGGACGCTTACCCTACAAACTACCATTAAATACGTGGTACTCACCTTAAACGCCGACAATAAGGGAGAAGGGGGTATTTTTAGTTTATATGCGTTGGTAAGAAGAAGGCGTAAATGGTTGGTAGTACCTGCCATGCTGGGCGGTGCAGCCTTATTGGCCGATGGAATCATTACCCCACCCATTACAGTTACTTCTGCTATAGAAGGATTGAGACAATTGCCCGCATTAAGAGATATTCAACAAAATACGATTATTACGATTGTATTAAGCATTATTACCCTGCTTTTTGTGGTACAACAATTTGGTACTGCTTCTATTGGTAAATTTTTTGGGCCAATGATGGCTATATGGTTTGCCATGCTTGCTGTTTTGGGTAGCGCACACTTACTAGACGATATTAATGTTTTTAAAGCACTTAGCCCACACTATGCCATTGAATTGTTAACCACTTATCCTAAGGGATTTTGGTTGTTGGGCGCTGTATTCTTGTGTACTACGGGTGCCGAAGCGCTATACAGCGATCTAGGGCATTGTGGTAAATCAAATATTAGGGTGTCGTGGATTTTTGTAAAAATATGCCTGATACTCAATTATTTAGGTCAGGGTGCTTGGTTAATGCACAACTATTTAGGCCAAACAATTCCACACGAAATTATGGCCAATGGTTTTAATCCCTTCATTGGGATTATGCCGCAATGGTTTAAACTGATAGGTATTATTATTTCTACTATAGCGGCAATCATTGCCAGCCAAGCTTTAATTTCAGGATCTTTCACCTTAATAAGTGAAGCCATGCGATTGAATCTATGGCCTAAAATGAAAATCCAGTACCCTACAGAAGAAAAAGGACAACTTTATATTCCAGGAATTAGCTTATTACTTTACATAGGCTGTGTAGGCATCGTATTATATTTTCAAAAATCGGCCAATATGGGTGCCGCATATGGTTTAGCCATTACCATGTGTATGATCAGTACCTCTATATTATTTGCTAATTATTTGGTAAGTAAACGGGTATTTTCATTTTGGATTTATTTATACTTGGTAGTGTACTTATGCATAGAATTTTCATTCCTGATAGCCAACTTACAGAAATTCATGCATGGCGGTTACGTTACATTTATTGTAGGTGGTGCTTTATTTGCGGTAATGTATGTATGGTTTAGAAGTCGGAAAATTAAAAATCGATATATAGAGTTTGTAAGGCTAGAACATTATATTCCAATGATTCAGGAGTTGAGCAACGACAAACATGTACCCAAATATTCCACTCACCTTGTGTACATGACAAGTGCCAACAACCCTAATGAAATTGAACATAAAATCATTTACTCGATATTAAATAAAAAACCAAAAAGAGCAGATATCTATTGGTTTGTTCACGTTGATGTATTAGACGATCCATATACTTGCGAATACTCTGTATTACATATTATTCCCAACGATATCATTCGGGTAGAATTTAGGGTAGGTTTTAGAGTAGAACAACGCATTAACCTAATGTTCCGAAAAGTAGTAGAGGAATTGGTGAAAAATAAAGAAGTAAATATCACCAGCCGCTATGAAAGCTTAGAGAAAAACAATATTGTGGGAGATTTTCAATTTATTGTTTTAGAAAAATACCTGAGCCAAGATAATGAACTGCCAATTTTAGAGCGTATTGTAATGAAATTGTATTTCTGGCTAAAAGAAATTAGTTTAGGGGAAGAACGTGGCTTTGGTTTAGACCCTAGCAATGTAACTGTTGAAAAATTCCCTTTAATTGTTGCACCAGTTTCAAAACTCAATTTAAAAAGAGTATTTGTAGAAGAACAAGACCTGTAAATTATCGGTAAATACTTGTTATTGTAGCCAAAAAAACTGATATTACTATCTCAATATCAGAAAGACTTGTCAACTACTTTAATATATATCATAATTGGGTATTTACTATTTGTGGTAATTATTACACTAATTCAAGAGAAGCTTATCTTTAAGCCCGAAAAACTACCACAAGATTTTACGTACAAATATGATGCACCTTTTGAAGAACTTTTTTTTGACATAGCACCAGGCGTTCGCATCAACGGATTACATTTTTATGTACCACAACCCAAGGGTCTTATTTTATATTTTCATGGCAACTCGCGAAGTATAAAAGGCTGGGCTAAATATGCCCGCGATTTCTACCGCTATCAATACGATGTGTTATTGGTAGATTACCGCGGTTTTGGCAAAAG
>CANGCK010000030.1 GCA_947452295.1 Sphingobacteriia bacterium | reverse complement strand
CCATGTGACCATTAAAAATAATAAATATAGACACATGAAATAGCCTTCAACAAAGTAGGTATAGCAACTGAAATGAAATAGGGCGTATTCCATGTGACCATTAAAAATAATAAATATAGACACATGAAATAGCCTTCAACAAAGTAGGTATAGCAACTGAAATGAAATAGGGCGTATTCCATGTGACCATTAAAAATAATAAATATAGACACATGAAACTGTGGAGTAAAGCAAATACTAGTACAACCGAAGCAGTAGAAAAATTTACTGTTGGCAAAGACAAGGAATTCGATCAAATGCTTGCTCCCTTTGATGTTTTGGGTTCAATTGCACATACTAAAATGTTGGCTACCGTTGGGTTATTAACCAATGTAGAAGCTGATTTGCTGATTAAAACGCTACAAAAAATCTACGAAAAAGTAATTGCCCCTAGTTTTAGTATTCCTACTGGTGTAGAAGATATTCATTCCTATGTAGAGTTTTTATTAACAGAAGAATTGGGCGATACCGGCAAAAAAATTCACAGTGCACGTAGTAGAAACGACCAGGTATTGGTAGATATTAAATTATTTTTACGAGCTGCAATTCAAGAATTGGTAGATGATACAAGTCAGTTATTTGATTTACTGCAGCAACAAAGTGAAAAGTACAGTAAACATTTGTTACCCGGCTATACACATCTACAGTTAGCCATGCCTTCTTCATTTGGGTTGTGGTTTGGTGCTTATGCCGAAAGTTTAGTAGATGATATGATTTCGCTTGCTGCTGCCTATAAAGTGGTTAATAAAAATCCGCTTGGCTCCGCTGCTGGATATGGCTCATCTTTCCCTATTAATAGAACGCTTACCACCCAATTATTGGGATTCGACACATTAAATTACAATGTAGTTTATGCCCAAATGGGCAGAGGAAAAACTGAAAGAATTGTAGCGGCGGCAATGGCCAATATTGCCGATACTTTGGCTAAGTTGAGTATGGATATGTGTTTATACCTTAATCAAAATTTTGCATTTGTTTCATTCCCATCAGAATTAACAACCGGTTCTAGTATAATGCCACATAAAAAAAATCCTGATGTTTTTGAATTGGTAAGATCATATTGTAATCGCTTAAAAGCATTACCCAATGAGATAATGTTGATGACTACTAATTTACCTTCAGGTTATCAACGAGATTTACAATTGTTAAAAGAACACTTATTTCCAGCATTTTCCGAGTTACGCAATTGCTTACAAATGGTGCACTTAATGATTTCAAATATTGAAGTGAAAGAACAAATCATAGAAGAGGAGAAATATCGGTTTATCTTTAGCGTAGAAGAAGTCAATAAACTGGTATTGAGCGGTATGCCATTTAGAGATGCCTACAAAAAGGTGGGGGAATCGATAGAAAGCGGTACATTCAGCTATTCTACCAATATTGCCCATACCCATGAGGGCAGTATGGGCAATTTATGTACCCCTCAAATTGGGGAACTAATGCAGCACGCTATTTCAGAATTTCAATTTAGCAAACCTGCAACAGCAATAAATGCACTTTTGTCTTAATATTGCAACGGTTAAAAAGTCAAAAGTCAACAACCAACAGTCAAAAATCAATAAATAAAAACACATGAAAAATCTATTTTTATCGGCCATTTTATTGTCAGCAGCAATTAATGCTTCTGCTCAGGCAAAAAAAGCAAGCCCAGTAGCTAAAGTTGCTGGAAAGACAGCAGTAGTAGCACCTGCAGCTAATTTCTTAAAAAATGCAGTAGACAGTGCCAGCTATGCGTTGGGTTTTAGAATCGCTCAAAATTTAAAATCTCAAGGATTAGACCCATTAAATTTAGACATATTGCAAAAAGGGATGAGTGATGCATTACAACTTAAAAAACCTTTAGTAGCCAATGAATCATTGGATATGTGCATTGGCACTTATCAACAAAAAAATGGTGCTAAAAAAGGCGCTGTAGCTCGTAAAGCTGGTCAAGAATTTTTAGCGAAAAATGGCCAAAGAAAAGAAGTGGTTTCATTACCAAGTGGATTACAATATGAAATATTAAAAGCAGGTACTAGTACTGTAAAACCTACATTGGCAAGTGAAGTAACTTGTCACTATCATGGCACTGTAATCAATGGAGATATTTTTGATAGCTCTGTTGATAGAGGAGAACCTGCAACCTTCCCATTAAATGGTGTAATAAAAGGATGGCAAGAAGCCTTGCAGCTTATGACAGTTGGCAGTAAATGGAAATTGTATATTCCTGCTGATTTAGCTTATGGAGATCAACAAAAAGGAGATAAAATTTTACCTGGTTCTTTGTTGATTTTTGAAGTGGAATTAATAAGTGTTAAATAACAAAAAGTCAGCTTTTTAAATAAGTTAACAAATTCTATACAAAAAGCCGGTTATTTTCGAGTATGAAACTAACCGGCTTTTTATTTGGATTAATACTCACCTGCTTTGTAAATGCACAAAACAATACGGCTACTATCAGCGGAAGTATTATAGATACGCTGATCAATAAAAAGCTGGCCTATACAACGGTTTCAATTGTACATAAAAAAGACTCTACTTTAGCCGCTTTTACCCGTGCCGACTCTTCGGGTAACTTTAGTTTTAACAATGTGCCACCCGGCAATTATTTGTTGTCATTTTCATACGTGGGCTATGTGTCGGGCTGGAAGCCCATTCAGGTAAATCCTGGCGAAAAAATTGTATTGGGCAATATCCCCCTTACCAATATCTTAACTGCCGGTAACGTAACGGTTACAGCCCGCCGACCCCCTGTTACCATCAACAACGATACGGTTGAATTTAATGCAGAAAACTTTAAAACACAACCCAATGCAGTAGTGGAAGATTTATTGAAAAAACTTCCCGGTGTGTCGATTGATAAAGACGGAACTGTAAAAGTAAATGGACAGAAAATAAGCCGACTTTTTGTTAATGGGAAAGAATTTTTTACCGGCGATCCAAAAATAGCTACTAAAAATTTAGATGCCGATGCAGTGGATAAAGTGCAGGTATTCGATAAAAAATCAGATAGAGCCGAGTTTACCGGTATAGATGATGGTCAATCTACCAAAGCCATCAATTTAAAACTTAAAAAAGATAGAGACAATGCCATTTTCGGAAAAATAAGTGCAGGTGCAGGTTCCAATGAACGACTTGATGCGCAGGCAAACATCAATCAATTTAAGGGCGATAAACAAATATCTTTTATTGGTATGGGTAATAATACCAACAAGCAAGGATTTTCTATAATGGATGTGATGAATTTTACTGGCGAATTGGCACGAGGAATGAAAAGCGGTGGAGGTATTAATATTAAAATTGGCGGGGATGACGACAATGGCGGATTGCCTATTTCTGGCATGGGACCTAATCAACAGGGAATTGCAACTACCATTGCAGGTGGTGTAAATTACAACAATAATTGGCAAAAGAAAACCGACCTAAATCTAAACGGCATCTTGTCGGATGTTAATTTAAGTACCAACAGATTAATCAACCGGCAAAATTTATTACCCGGAAATAATTTCAACTACAATGCTATTGGTGATGAGGTAAAGCATAATCAGCAACAACGGATTAATATGATCATCGACCAAAAAATAGATAGTTTTACTTCTGTAAAAATTACGCCCCAATTTACTATCCAGCAAAACGATGTTACTGCCACCAATCAATACAGCACTGCGAATAGTCAAGCAGCGCTTTTAAATGAAGGAAAAACCGCTTCTGCCACACAATCTAATGCGTTTAATTTCAACAGCAATATACTCCTCCGTCATAAATTTAAGAAGAAGGGCAGAACGCTGTCATCCACCACGGGTCTTACATTTAACAACAGTAAGCAAAACGGACATTTAGAAACAGTTAATCGGTTTTATGCACAAGGACTGGCATTGCCCGATTCTATTATTAAGCAAATAAATTCTCGGGATGCTGTTACACAAAGTGCGGGATCTAATATTGTGTACACAGAACCAATAGGAAAAAAATCATTATTAGAGTTCAATGGCTTTTTTAATTCTAATGTAGGGGAAAGTAAAAGAGAAACTTTTGATTTTAATAATGGCACCAATGTATATGATCAAAAAAACACCGCGTTAACCAATAACTTTAGAAATGCATATAATTATTATGGAGGTGGATTGAGTTTTAGAACCAATGCCAAAAAATTTGCAATTACTGCTGGTGCAAATCTGCAAAATGCTTCATTGGAAAGCATCAACAAAACCTCCTCAAATACGGTAAAGCAATCGTTTTCAGATCTGTTGCCCCTGGCAAATGTGCAGTACAAGCGTAATAGCACAAGTACGTTCATGTTTGCATACAACACGTCTACCTCACAACCTTCAACATTTCAATTGCAGCCGGTAACAGATATTAGTGATCCATTAAATACATATACAGGTAGTCCAAATTTAATGAGAAGTTATACGCATTCGATGCAATTGAATATGTCCAAGATCAACCTATTTAAACAACGAAATTTGTTTGTATTCTTCAATTATTCTAAAATAAATAATGCAATAGTCACTTCCGATATCATTCAACCCAATGGAGCCAGAATTTCATCGCCGGTTAATGCCAATGGAAATTACTTTTTAACCGGAAATTTCGACGCGGGTATGCCATTGAAAAAAATACATTCCAAGATTTCCGGCGGAATGATGTCGATGATTTCTAGAAATATAAGTTTTATAAATGGAGCAGAAAACATCATTCACAACTACACCATTACGCCAAGTGCACAATTCGTCTTCGGCATAGATACGTTAGTGGATATTTCATTCAATGCAAAATTGAATTTTAATACGGCAAAATATTCGTTGCAGCCGCAATTAAATAATCATTATGTGCAGCAGATATACGGGGTTGAAATTACCAAGACTTTACCCGGTGAAATATTGTGGAGTAATGATATGGAATACACCATCAATACCGGTCGTTCAGATGGGTTTAATACCAATGTGTTGCTGTGGAATGCGGCATTGGCTAAAAGTTTTCTAAAATACAAAAGAGGAGAATTAAAATTCAGTGTGTTCGATCTGTTAAATCAAAACATTGGCATTAACCGCACAGCCAATCAAAACTTCATACAAGATACCCGATACAATGTATTGCAACGCTATGTTCAACTCAGCTTCAGCTATCGGCTCAATAAATCTGGAGGAAATGCCGGAGGTGTAAAAGTAGTAGTAAGAGGAATGTAAATCAATTGATAATGGATAATTGGTCATTGACAATTATCCATTATCAATTGATTTTTTACTATTAATTATCTCTCCTCATTCGAATCATTCCAGGGCCGCCGCCTTGCTGTCCAAACATTTCCTTCAACATATTTCTATATTCAGCCTGGGTAATAATTTTTCCTTTTGTAGGTTCTTTTAACTCTTTTTTACTGTAGCTGTTTTTTATTTCAGTAGCAGTAATAATGGTTTGTCCCTCATTCATATTTACTTCTAAGATGGCACCTGGTAGCATACCATAATTTTCAGGACCAGCTGGTGTGATAATATCAGTAGCAAACCAAACAACTAAATCTACTTCTTTGGGCAAATTATTAATTGCTTTATTTACACTTGTATCAGATCTGCCTCCATTTTCGGTGGTGATTGATCTAATCATCATTCTGCCCGCTAATGGAATTTTTCTAGTAGCTTTATAACAAGTATGTCCTAATATTTTTTTAGTTTCTTCACCCATTTTCCAGGGTTGTTGTTTGATGGAATCTACAATTAAAAAATTCTTGCCACCCATTTCATTCGCCTGAATGGTTTTAGATTGTGTAAAATTATTGTACAATTCACCACCATCAGCACCGCCAAATCGCATCATCATATTTGGTCTTCCACCACCACCCCCTTCAAATGGATCGGGTGCTTCATCTTCCGGAATTAATTTATACAAGGAAACACTATCGTTGAATAGCAAAATATGTTTACTGGTTCTAAACTCAGGCATAAAGGCTTTCATTTCTTCATTTTGAATCATTTTGTGCATATTCACTTTTTTCTCATACAATATGCTGCCCTCTTTTTGTTGCGCATTCATGTTGCTTGTTAAGAGTAGCAAAACACCCAATATCCAATTTTTCATATCTAATTGTTTTGCCAAAACTAAGGGATCGCCATTAATTATTTACCTACAAATAGTTAATTATTATGTACGGTATTAGCCGCTGTATTTATCGGTTACATTATTCAACCTAATAGGGTATAAGCCTATAATATAGCCAGAACTTACCCTATCTTTGTGCTACTAATGAAGGAGTATAATGAACGAAAAATTTGTTTCCCGTATCGGTAAGGAATTGGATGAAATTCAACAAGCCGGCCTCTTTAAGCAAGAAAGGGTGATAACTAGTGAGCAGGGACCTGAAATTATGGTGAATGGCAATAAAGTCCTTAACTTTTGTGCTAATAATTATTTAGGGCTTTCTTCTCATCCAGCAGTAATTGAAGCAGCCCATAAAGCCATCGACACACATGGTTATGGCATGAGCAGTGTTCGCTTTATTTGTGGAACCCAGGACATACATAAAGAATTAGAACAAAAAATTGCGGCCTTTTTGGGTACTGAAGATACCATTCTATATGCTGCCGCATTTGATGCAAATGGTGGCGTATTTGAGCCATTATTTGGAGAAGAGGATGCAATTATTAGTGATGCCCTTAATCATGCTTCAATAATTGATGGTGTTAGACTGTGTAAAGCACAGCGCTTTAGATATGAGCACAATAATATGACTGATTTAGAGGCTAAATTGAAAGAGACCGAATCTTGTAGAAGTAGAATTGTCGTTACTGACGGCTCTTTCAGTATGGACGGCACCATTGCACAACTCGATAAAATATGCGATTTGGCCGATAAATATGATGCAATTGTGATGATTGATGAATGTCATTCTTCTGGCTTTTTAGGCAAAACAGGTAGAGGTACACACGAATACAGAGGGGTAATGGGTAGAATAGACATCATTACCGGCACATTGGGCAAAGCCTTAGGAGGTGCGAGTGGTGGTTTTACTTCAGGAAGAAAAGAAATCATTGAAATGCTTCGTCAGAGAAGCCGCCCTTACTTGTTTTCTAATACAGTGGCGCCTAGTATTGTAGGTGCCTCAATTGCAGTACTAGATATGCTTACTGCGACTACTACATTACGAGATCAGTTGGCGTATAATACCCAATATTTTAGAACGCAAATAACAAAAGCAGGATTCGATATTAAACCCGGTGACCACCCAATTGTTCCTATTATGCTATATGACGCAGTATTGGCCCAGCAATTTGCCGCTGCATTATTAAAAGAAGGAATTTATGTAATTGGATTTTTCTTCCCAGTAGTAGCAAAAGGATTGGCTAGAATTAGGGTGCAGCTGAGTGCAGCACATACGCAGGAACAGCTCGATAAAGCCATTCAAGCCTTTACTAAAGTAGGGAAAGATTTGGGTGTTATTTGATTCAACATTAAAAAGTAAAAAGTAAACAGATGAAATATTATAGCACACAAAATAAAATTGTTTATACCATATGCGCTTTTGCTATGATGAGTTTCCTGATTGCTGTGTTAAATAGTTGCTCTCCCAACAATGTAAAAATCGACAATAGTGTTAAAACGATTTTCGATCAATACAATGTAGTTGGAAGTTTTGGCTTATTTGATAATGGCGCCGGCAACTTTACCATCTATAATTTAAAAAGATACCGCGATTCTGCCTATTCACCTGCATCAACCTTTAAAATAGTGAACGCTTTAATAGGAATAGAAACTGGAAGAATTTCCAACGAAAAAATGATCATTCCTTGGGATAAAACCATTCGCGTTTTCTCTAATGGAGATACTGCAAAAGATTGGAATAAAGACTTATCTCTCAAAGAAGCCTTTAAAGTTTCCGCAGTACCCTATTTTCAGGAAATTGCTCGTCGCATTGGAAAAGATACAATGCAATTTTGGCTAGATAGCCTGAAATATGGCAATCACCAAATGGGTAATTATGTAGATAGTTTCTGGCTGAATCAATCCTTAACCATTACAGCAGATGAACAATTGGGACTGGTAAAAAAACTGTATTTCGGACAATTGCCTTTTCAAAAAAGAACGCATGACATCGTTAAACAGATTATGTTGCAAGAATCGAATGCCAATTATCAATTAAGCTATAAAACGGGATTGTCTTCTATGAAAAATGGTAAAACATTAAGTTGGGTAGTAGGTTGGATAGAAGAGAACAAACACCCTTACTTTTTTGTATTAAATTTAGAAGGCGCCGAAACAGTGAATATGAAATTGATCAGAATAGAAATATTAAAAAATATATTAAAGCAACAAGGTTTTTTAGAAGGAAAAAGATAACCATCAAGCAATTATCACATGCAACTTTATTGTAATTCACTTACTCAAATAAGCCGGTTAAAAACTCGGGAAGTAAAAATTGGAAACTTGTTATTGGGCAATGGGCATCCGGTTAGGGTGCAAACCATGACCACCACCGATACCATGAATACAATGGCAACAGTAGAACAATCTATTCGTTGTATTGAGGCTGGTGCTGAGTTGGTAAGAATTACTGCGCCTTCTAAAAATGAAGCAGAGAACTTGCTTCACATAAAAAATGAATTACGCAAAAGAGGATACAATACGCCAATTATTGCAGACATTCATTTTACACCCAATGCTGCCGAAATTGCCGCTCGCATAGTAGAGAAAGTACGCGTAAATCCGGGTAATTATGTAGATAAGAAAAAGTTCGAACAAATAGATTATACCGATGCAGAGTATCTGGAAGAAATTGAACGAATTAGAGAACGCTTTACTCCATTGGTGAAAATTTGTAAAGAACATGGCACAGCCATGCGTATTGGCACTAACCATGGTTCGTTAAGCGATAGAATAATGAGCCGTTATGGCGACACTGCTAATGGAATGGTTGAAAGTGCGATGGAGTTTTTACGAATTGCCAGAGCCGAAGATTTTCATAATATCATTCTCAGTATGAAATCGAGCAACCCACAAGTAATGGTGCAGGCTTATCGATTGTTGATTCAACAAATGCAGCAAGAGTTCGATGAATGCTATCCATTGCATTTAGGTGTTACAGAAGCGGGCGACGGTGAAGATGGCAGGGTAAAAAGTGCAGCAGGTATAGGAACTTTATTAGAAGATGGCATTGGAGATACTATTAGAATTAGTCTTACAGAAGATCCTGAATTTGAAATTCCAGTTTGCAAAGATCTTGTGAAACGGTATACATCGCAACCAAATAAAAACAGTATTCCTATAATCAATAATATCCCTTATAATCCCTTTAATTATACAAGAAGAAATAGTTTTGCAGTAGCAAATATTGGCGGCAATCAAGTGCCGGTGGTTATTGCTGATTTCAGCAAAATCGAAAAAATTACCCCCGATCATTTACAAGCAATTGATTATAAGTACGATGCAGTGAGCGACAAATGGAACATAGGCGATGCCGCTGCTGATTATATTTTTACGGGCCATCAAGTGCTCGATTTCGCTTTGCCAGGTACATTAAAAGTGTTGGTGTACCCAGCAACTTGGTCTACTTGTAGCGATCAAGAAAAATATTTTCCCATTTTTGATGCTTCAGGATATGTTAATTCAGTTAAAAAAAGCAGTCAATTGAATTTAGTTTTGCTCGATTGTTTTAGTGATGAAACTACTATAAATGACTTTACATATATCGAACAGTTTGTAAATGATCCAACAGTGGTTATAGGGTTAAGCAGCAAAAACATTCATGCAATGCCCGCTGTAAGAAGGATGCTGATGGAGTTGATGAACAGAAATATTTTAAATCCCGTTGTATTAATAACAGACAGCAATTGGCAAACTACCGATGAACACCTATTGCACTTTTCTACGGAATGTGGTGCCTTGTTATTAGATGGAATGGGAGATGGGGTATGCTTGGGAATGACTGCAAGTAGTTATGCAAAACAAAAATCTGCAAACAGCCTGGATACTGGCGGAAGAAATTATCAAAAAAATCAAACTGTAGAACAATTTTTAAATAGTACAGCTTTTAGTATTCTACAAGCTACGCGGACTAGGATATCAAAAACAGAATACATAAGTTGCCCTAGTTGTGGAAGAACCTTGTTCGATTTGCAAGAAACTACTGCCAAAATAAGAAGTGTTACCCATCATTTAAAAGGTGTGAAAATTGCTATTATGGGTTGCATTGTAAATGGTCCCGGTGAAATGGCTGATGCCGATTTTGGTTACGTAGGAAGTGGTGTAGGCAAAATTACTTTATATAAAAGCAAAGAAGTAGTCAAGAAAAATATTGATAGCGAAATTGCCGTAGCAGAACTTATTAATTTATTAAAAGAATCAGGTGCTTGGGTAGATCCAGTTTAAATTTTTTTGTTCTGAGTATACCATACCCTCAATTAGATTATACCGTATGTATTATATCATTTATCCGTTATTTTACTTGATATCGTTATTGCCGTGGCGTGTAGCGTATATATTATCAGACTTATTTTATTTGTTAACTTATTATGGTATTAAGTACAGAAAAAATGTTGTACGTAATAACCTGGCAATTGCATTTCCTGAAAAATCAGCTGCTGAAAGATTGATGATCGAAAAAGATTTTTTTCGTCAGTTAATAGACACATTTGTGGAAATGATTAAAATGATTTCTATTTCAAAAGAAGAATTAGACAAGCGTTTTGAATGTAATTATGAAGTAGTTAATGACTTGTACAAAACTGGACAAAGTGTGCAGGTTCATGGAGGACATTTTTTTAACTGGGAGTATGTTAACCTGGCCTATGGCGCAAACTTCAACTATCCTTTTTTAGGCGTATATGCGCCACTTTCTAACAAAGCTATGGATCGGATAATTTACAATATGCGTAGCAAGTTTAAAACCATTTTAATACCTTCCTACGATTTTAGTACAAAATTTCACCATTATGCTTCCGGTATTTATTCTTTGGCATTGGCTGCAGATCAAAATCCTAGAAGAACGCAAGATGCTTACTGGGTTGATTTTATGGGAAAAATTACCCCATTTGTACCTGGTCCAGAAAAAGGCGCACGTTTAAAGAATACCGCAATTGTATTTGCTACCTATTACAGGGTAAAAAGAGGGTACTATAAATCAGAGTTAACTTTATACACAACTACCCCACAAGAAATTCCCTTTGGACAAATAACCTTGGATTATAAAGCATTTGTTGAAGATCAATTACACAAACGACCTGCAAATTTTTTATGGAGTCATCGCCGGTTTAAATGGGAATACGATGCTGAAAAACATGCTGATCGTTTGTTGCAATAAATAAATGCTGCCCTGTATTAATTTAATACAGATGCATCTTTTTCAATCTCAAATTGATCGCCCATTTCTTTTAATTTGGCATATCCTCCAACTATATTCCTGATATTATGGATGCCTTGGCGTTTAATTAAAGAAGATGCAATAACGCTTCTATATCCACCTGCACAATGAACATAAATATTTTGTTGTTCATCTAGGTCTGCCATACTTCCCGGATCTGTTAAATGATCTAAGGGAATATTAATGGCTTCTTTGATATGTCCATTGGCATATTCAGTTTCTTTGCGAACATCAATGATTACCATTTTGGGATCAAATGAAATATCCATTGCCACTTCGTCCACCTCCACATCAATAATTAAATCAATTGGTTCTCCTGATGTTTGCCATACCTCAAATCCCCCCGACAAATACCCTTCAATTTTATCGATTCCCACACGTGCTAAACGTATAATACTTTCCTTTTCTTTCCCTATTTCAGTTACCAATACAATCGGCAAATTAAATGGCAATATGCTACCAGCCCATTCGGCAAATCTGCCATCTAAACCAATACTAATAGCTCCGGGAACAAAACCTTGGGTAAATTCTGTAGAGTGCCGAGTATCTAAAAGTATTGCGTTATTGTTAAGTTTTTCTTTTAATGCTTTAACCGATAAAGGTGTAAGTGCTGTATCTAGCACACTCTCTAAACTATCATACCCTTCTTTGTTGATTTTTGCATTTATCGGAAAATATTGAGGTGGTGCGGCCAGCCCTTCCGTTACCGCTGCAACAAATACTTCTTTTGTTTGCGGTTGTAATGCATAGTTGCTTAATTTTTGTTGACCAATCGTACTAAAAGTTTCAGGGCCTAAATTTTTTCCGCAGCTACTCCCTGCCCCATGTGCAGGATACATAATAACGTTATCGGCCAAAGGCATAATCCTTTTTTGCAGGCTATCGTAAAGCATACCCGCTAAATCTTCCATGGTAATTTCATTGGCTTTTTGCGCTAAATCGGGCCTGCCAACATCACCTACAAATAAGGTGTCACCTGTAAAAATAGCATGATCATTGCCGCGCTCATCTTTTAGTAAAAAACAACTGCTTTCTAGCGTATGTCCGGGAGTATGCAGCACTTGAATGTGTATTTTGCCCAAGGGAAAAATCTCTTCATCATTAGCAACATGAACTGGAAAAGAAGTATGGGTATTAGGACCATATATAATAGTGGCACCTGTAGCATTCGCTAAATCTAAGTGACCACTTACAAAGTCGGCATGAAAATGCGTTTCAAAAATATATTTAATGGTGGCATTTCTTTCTTTAGCAAGTACAAGATATTCTTCAATATCTCGAAGCGGATCAATAACCGCTGCTACACCATCACTTTCAATATAATAGGCTGCTTCACTTAAACAGCCAGTGTAAAGTTGTTGAATGAACATATTGTGTTAAGAATTTGGAGCAACATTACAAGGATCAGACCAATTTTCAAAATCGGACTTTATGACCCTTGTAAATTGTTATTTTAGTCTACCAAATTCTTCACAAAAACCATCACTTCAGATAGTCTGTTGTAATTAACAGAATAAAAAATAAATTTCCCCTCTCTGGTAGTAGTAACAATTCCGGCTCTTCTTAAAATGGCTAAGTGTTGCGACGCAACGGATTGTTCTAATCTAAGCTTTACATATAGTTCTGTAACTGTCATCTTAACCTGCTCATCTAGCAATTTTACAATTTGCTGTCTAAGTTTATGATTAATAGAACGCAGAATTAATGCAGCTTTCTTTACCTCAAGAAAATCAACTTTTACAGGAGTCTCACCGCTGGTTAGGGTAATAGATTGCACTGTTGGATTCATAGCAATTGGATTAAATGGTTTTTCATGTGATTAACACATTATGCAAAGTTAAGATTTTGTTTAAATTCATAATACAATTATTTACTATGTTTTTTCCTAAGTTATATTAATTATTCTTTATGTTATAAAATTCTTTAATGTAATTTGGGGCAGAAAACACCAAATCAGAGAAATTTTTATTGTTAAAATTATGTTCAGCAAATCGAACAATATCAATCACACTATGGGGAACAGCGTATAATCGCCTTGCATTATTTAAGTATTCTGTAGGAATTTTAACAGCACCATTGCCACAGAAAATAATATTATGTGATGGCAAGTTGGAGAAAAAAGTTTCTTCTAAAATAATAGCTGCTGCAATTGTTTGTTCCTCCAATTCATAATTATACATACCTGCAAATACTTCCATTCTTCTTGCATCTATCATTGGGAAAAATAAAGTATTTGGATCTATGACCCCATATTGGTTCAGATATGCTGATTTTGTTGCAGCTGCTATTATTTGTAGCGTATTTAATACAATAAGCGGTTTATTTAGTGCATAACAAATCCCTTTTGTTGAAGCCAATCCAACTCTTATTCCAGTATAGCTTCCTGGCCCACCTGTTACAGCAACAGCATCAATCATTTTCAATGCAATGCCTTCACGTTGCATCATGTTTTGAATGGCGGGCTGTAAAAATGAAGCATGATTTTTTTGATCAACATGTTCTTCTGAAGCAATTACTTCGCCGTCTTTACTTAAGCAAATGCCGGCATATTCAGTTGCAGTGTCTATAGAAAGGATTAAGGCCATTATTTTAATTAAAATGCAAATTTACGTTGGTTGGTTCACCAAAATGCTGGAAATTGCTCATTAGAAAATTTAATTATGCAAAAACAAGAAATTAAAACTGAACATGCACCTGCTCCCATTGGCCCCTATAGCCAAGCAATAATTGCCAATGGCTTTTTATTTGCCAGTGGTCAAATTGCCATTATTCCCCAAACTGGTGAATTAGAAACAGGAGGCATTCAGTCAGAAACTCATCAAGTAATGAAAAATATAGATGCTGTTTTAAAACAAGCCAATATTAGTTTTGATCACGTAGTAAAAACCACCATTTTTTTAAGCGACATGAGTTTATTTCCACAAGTAAATGAAATATATGGTGGATATTTTAATAGCAACATCCCTGCACCAGCTCGTGAAACTGTTGCTGTTAAAGGATTACCAAGAGGTGTGCAAATTGAAATTTCTGTTACTGCCGTTATTAATTTGTAGAAACTATATAGCTGGTGCTGAACGAATATATTTTGTTCGGCTCCAGCATTAACAAGCCTATTCCATTGTTAAAATTATTGGGAGCCCCACTCAAATTTTCTATAGCTATGCAATTTCGTTTTGGCGGAATATACAATTGTAGTATGGGATAATTTTTATCGGGCATAACTGCCAATGTTAATCCTTTATATTTTAATGTGCACTTACTTGGTTTGCCTGATAGTAATTCAAATGAATTGTCTAATTCAATACCCTTTAACGACATCTCATTAATAAAACGTTCATCTTTTATCTTTTTTCCGGTTGGAATTAATTCTTCATCAAACGCCAATTGATGTTTACTGCTGAACTCAATGCTATAATCGTCTACTTTTCCACCCAACGTAAAATAAGGATGCCAGCCATCTGCAAATGGGATACTTATTTTATTTTTATGTTGTATTTGTGTGGTTACGGTTAGTTGATTATTCGAAGAAAGCTTCCAATAAATAGTAACTTCAAAACTATATGGATAGCCTTTGTCAGTTTTTTTATACATATGTTTCAATTCAACTGCAGCATATTCATCTGTAGCAATTTCTTTTTCAATTGTATAAATACCATCATACACCAAACCATGAATTGCATGTTTACCCATGTAATGCTTTTCAATGGTATGTTTTTTATTGTTTAATTCATACTGACCTACGTTTAATCTGCAAACAAAAGGACAAATTTTTGCACTCTTAAAACCATTGGTGATATTTTTTTGGGCATCATATATAGATTGATAGCCTTCTACACAGTTAAATAATTTTTCTTTAACGGGCACATGAAATTCATTTAACAATCCTCCAAAAGAATATATAACAGCCTTAGTTCCTGTTAATTTGTCTTTTATGGTAATAATGGGATGAGCTTGTTGGTGGTTGATTGAGATAGCAAAACGCATAGCCGTTAATTATAACGTTAAAATAAACAAAATGATTGGAAAATGGAACATTTCTAATAAATATGTAACTTGGCTGTATGATTAGGCAAAAATTATATCTTTTAATAACAGTTTTGTTGGTAACAGTTGCTGTTAAAGCTCAAAATCAATATCGTAAAATAGATACCTTAATGAAATTGGGTAGAGAAGGTTACAAAGTACTGTGTAACAATAAAAGTGATGTAAAAAACAACCTTTCAATTACACCTGTTGGGTTTAAAAATGGCGCCCGCGATTTTTCTTTTGAAATTAAAGGCCGTTTATTGGGAACAGAAGTAGATGATTTGAATAATGATATGTTTCCGGATCTTGTTTTATATATATACTCACCAAATGAGAAATCAGTAGGGTCGGTTATAGGTATCTCTTCAGTAAATAATGAAAGCGTAATGCCAATCGTATTTCCCGATATTTCAAATGATCCTAAAATACGTACAGGCTATGTTGGGTATGATTCTTTTATGTTAATGGAAGGATCTTTAATGAGAAGATTTCCCCTCTATCAAGTTGATTCAACTGGCACCAAGCCAACAGGAATGTACCGTCAAATACAATATACGGTTGTTCCTGGCGAAAGAGAAAGTTTAAAGTTTAAGGTGGTAAGAAGTTTTGATTTTGCTAAAAAATAATGCGCTGTCTTTATTTCATCACTTTAATTCTTCAATTCAACAGGCAATTTATACCTTAACACTTTAAACAAGTTATTATGTACAAGCAATGTTGTGTAATTCTAAGTTTGATATGTTTAACTACATTAAGATCTCAAACAATTGAACAAATTGAGACAAATAAAGTAGGATTGCCAAATGGTTGGTCCCTTACCCCTGTAGGCAGAAATTTTCCTTTGGGTGATCTTCCTTTAAATATGGTGCTCAATAAATCTAAAACACGAATGGCAGTTACCAATAACGGTCAAAGCATTCACAGTATTCAATTAATTGACCCCGTAACGGAAACTGTGCTCGATACTAAAATAATTCCTAAAGCTTGGTATGGACTAGCTTTTAGTGGCGACAGTAAAAAACTATATGCTTCCGGTGGAAATGACAACTGGATTATGGTTTACAACATCATTGAAAATAAGTTGGTAGTATCCGACAGCATTATGTTAGGTAAAAAATGGCCCAACAGAATTTCACCTGCCGGGATTGCAATTGATGATGCAAAACAATTATTGTATGTAGTAACTAAAGACAACAATAAATTGTACATTATTGATCTTCAATTAAAACATATACTATCAGAATACCAATTAGGTGGTGAGGCCTATGGTTGTGTATTATCTCCCAATAATAAACAGTTATATATTAGTTGTTGGGGATGCGATAAAGTATATATTTTTAATACAGATACAAAAAATATAACGGCAGAAATTGCTGTTGGAGACAACCCCAATGAGTTGCTGTTAACGAAAAAAGGAAAACTACTATATGTAGCAAACTCCAACGACAACGCTGTTTCTGTAATTAATGTTGAACAACAAAAAGTGGTAGAAACTTTAAATGCAGCATTGTATCCAGATGCACCAAATGGATCTACTACTAACGGGTTGGCGCTAAGTAACGACGAAAAAACTTTATATATCGCTAATGCCGATAATAATTGCTTAACTGTTTTTGATGTAAGTAAAGCCATTCAAAGTAAAAGCAAAGGCTTTATTCCGGTGGGTTGGTATCCTACAAATGTAAAAGTAGTAGGTAAAAAAATATTTGTAACAAATGGAAAAGGATTCTCCTCAATGGCCAATCCTTATGGCCCCAATCCTTTTGCCAACAAACAATTGGTACTTCGTCATGAAGGTGATCCCAACAAATCAAAAGACGTTCAATACATTGCTGGCTTGTTTAAAGGAACAATGAGTGTAATAGATGAACCATCAGACCAAACATTGAGTTTGTATTCGCAAGTAGTATATAGAAATACTCCTTATAATAAAGTAAAAGAATTATTGGCACAAGGCGAAGAAGGAAATCCAATCCCTAAAAAAGTAGGAACTATTAGCCCTATTAAATACGTGTTCTATGTAATCAAAGAAAATCGCACATACGATCAGGTATTGGGTGATGTGAAAGAAGGAAATGGAGATCCAAGACTTACATTGTTTGGCGAAAATATTACGCCTAATCAACATGCATTAGCAAAAGAATTTGTTTTGCTAGATAATTTTTATGTTGATGGAGAAGTAAGTGCCGATGGACATAATTGGAGTATGGGTGCTTATGCAACCGATTATTTAGAAAAAAACTGGGTATCTAGTTATGGTGGCAGAGGAGGAAAATATGATGCAGAAGGAAATAGACCTGTTGCCAATAATAAAGGTGGTTTTCTTTGGGACCATTGTAAAAAAGCCAATGTAAGTTATAGAACTTATGGCGAATTTGCAGATGATTATAAGCCCAATATTCCAGTATTGAAAGATCACCTATGTAGTTATTATACAGGCTACGATAGCTGGACGAAAGACACTACAAGGTTTAATCAATGGAAAAAAGATTTTGATTCTTTGTTAAGTATTCATGCGGTTCCTCAATTTAATTCAGTTCGTTTTAGTAATGATCATACGGAAGGATTGAAGTTAGGCCGTCCAACACCTTATGCACATGTTGCAGATAATGATTATGCTGTAGGTTTATTTGTTGAATATTTAAGTAAAAGCCCCATCTGGAATGAAACAGCTGTTTTCATTTTAGAAGATGATGCGCAAAATGGAGCAGATCATATTGATGCACATAGAAGTATTGCATTTGTTGCAGGTGGTTTTGTAAAAAGAGGATTTATAGATCATACCATGTATTCTACCTCCTCTATGTTAAGAACCATGGAACTAATTTTAGGGATTCCTCCAATGTCACAATTCGATGCTGCTGCAACGCCTATGTGGAGATGTTTTACTAGTGCTATCAATTCAAAACCATTTAATTCGATAGTACCCAACATCAATTTAAATGATAAAAATACCGCTAAGAATGAATGGCAAAAAAGATCAGAAAAATTTGATTTAACCAAAGAGGATGCAGTACCCGATTTAGAATTTAATACCGTATTGTGGTATGGTTTAAAAGGAAACCATATTCCTTTCCCTGGCCCAAAACGAGCAGCATTTTATAAAGCAATAGATAAAGCGGATGAAGATTAATTTCATCCATAATGAAATCGTCTTGCCTTATGGAACATTAAACAGATAAGCTACATTGATTAGCAGCTTATCTGTTTAATGTCATTTGAAAAAATTACCGTCCTCCTGTAATCATAATTTTTGTGGCAATATGTTCCTTTCCTGCCTCATCTTTAACAAGTATTAAATATATGCCACTGGCGATTTTATTGCCATTGTAATCTTTTCCATTCCAAGTTGCTTGTCCGCCACTACTTCTTGTTTGATAAACCAATCTACCATTTAATTCTACAATTTTTACTAAAGCATTATTGGTAAGTCCTTTTATCCCAATTATACCACCATAATTTGCCGGTATAGGATTTGGAAAAACAAGTACATTGCTCATTGTTTCATTTGGAAAATTTGCTGTACTTCTGTAACTGCAAAGGCCAGATACAGTTGCAAAAAAAACTTCACCAGAAGTAGGGTCAATGCCAATTTTTTTTACATCATTGTTAATTAACCGACTATTCGCTTCGGTAAAGTGTTCTAATGTTTTAGTTCCATCAGCATTCAATAACCATACCCCATTTTTAGTACCTATCCATTTTTGATCCGCTCCATCAATTGCGATACACTGTATTTGTTCTCCTTTAAATAAATAACCTGTATACTGATTTTGTTGTACTACTGGCAAAATAGCCTCACAACCATTATTACCAAATAGGTTGTCGGAACATTGAATTATACCTATCCCATTGTCGGTACCCACCCAAATAGTGTTGCTTTTATCTTTAGCTATGCACAATACGTTGTTGCTAGGTAAATTTCCATTTCCTATTCCTGCCCGAAACATTTTCCAACGATCGTCATTTAAATTACTAATGTCTTGTCCGTATTGGTAGCAAATAAGACCATTATTTTGCGGACTTACGATCCAAACTTGTTCATAATCATCTGTTAACAGTTGCCCTACTGCATTATTGGTTAAAACAAATGGCATAGGAATACTCAACCATTCACCATTTGCTTTTCTTACTTTAAGTGGGGTAGATGCGCCATAATTACTAATCCATAAATTATGCTGATCGTCGAAAACCAATCCGCTTACATTACATTTGGTTGAATTCCCCTGCACATTTTGTAAAGAACTATTGGTTGAATTATACAACTTCGTTTTGGTTCCAATTATCTGTACTAATCCATTGCCAAAACTTCCAGCCCATATACTTTCATCAGTAGGGTCTACTGCAATCGAAATGAAATCATTTACAAAACGCAGTGCTTGATGAGAATTCTCATTGATATTTGTCCATTGATTCTCCAAAAACATTGCAATTCCTGCTTTATTTTGTCTACCATTCCATACTTCATCAATTCCACCAGATGCAATATATAAAGCCGAATTGCTAATGGTAAAATCACCAGACATTAAACCATATGGCCCATTCAACATAAAGGATGTTGGCTTATTACCTTCTTTTGTAAATTGTAACAGGCCTTTACTTTTATCTGCAACCCAAATTACATTATTGTAAATCAATGCAGATGAAGGATCTTTAATGTATGAAGCGGGAGCGATAGCGCTAACTTCGCCAGATGCTTGTACAATAGCAACTCTTGCTGCTCCTGATGCATTATTCTGTATTAAAATCAATTGATTATTAGAAATGGTTGCGCTGCTAATTTTCCATGTACTATCGTAATAAAATATTTCACCCTTTTTATTAATTAATAAAACAGAATCGTTTTTTACTGCAATCAACTGGTTGCTTAATATCCCACAAAATCCCCAACCGTTGTCCGTCAGTCCAATCGATTGATCTATACTTTGCCAATTTTTATAGTCTGCTAAATTGAATAATTGAATAGGTGCTTTTTTCAAACCATCATTTGTAGACGCATAAAAATAACCGTTATCTGCAACAGTACAGTTCACTGAAGACTTGGCGCCGTTATTCCCAATAATCCAGGTTTCTTTAATTTCATATTTTATTAAATCAACAGCAATAATCCCTAATCCCGATGAAAGATAGGCAATGCCATTATTGCAATAAATATGATGAATGCTTTTATTTCCCGTAATTAAAGATAGTTTAATGTCTGAAATATTTTTTACGCTGCGCTGCTTTAATACATCTATATTGCTATTATTGTAAGCAATTACCAATTGTTGTGTAAGTTCATCCCAACCAATACAACTAACACCAGTTTCGTTTAATCCGTTTGTTTTACTATATTCTGTTATTTCACCTTCTTCATCCAATGAAAATAAATTGGTAGGCGTGGCACAATATATTTTATCACCCTTTATCACTTGAAAAGCAGTTTGATAGTTAAAGTGAGAACGCCATTGTCCAATTGGTATTTGCGCAATCAAACTTTTACAAGTAAATAATAAAAGTAAAAATATGCCTCGCACTAAATTTTTCAGCACAATAAATAATTAGTTGATTTTAGAATAGATAGAATGGCGAATGGAATTTCGGTTTACCCACCATAACACAAACAATAATAGTAAAGCACTCAATAGGGTATATATTGAAGTAAAGCTGGTTAAAACAATGTGTTGCGCAGCCAATAATTGATGTATAAAATACTGCAATATTGTTACGCCTAATATAGCAACAAAAACCATCCAAATATTGGCAGGATAAAATTGCTTAAATATAAATTTAGCTAATTGTTGTGGTGAAGCACCTAATATTATAAGCAACCTAATTTCTTCTTTGCATGACGCGATGGTTAATTGTATAAACAATGAGAAAACCAATAGTGCAAATGCCAACATTAAGCCACCAGTTATTCCTGAAATAACAACTACTGCGTCAACAACTTTCCGATATTTACTGAACCTCGTTTTATCCGCATCAGTGGCAAGTTGATGCTTACTTAGGTAATCGGCTAGTTTCGGATTTCCAGGGTCTTTTGTTCTAATAATCATTCTCGAAGCATTGCCTGATTGCTTAGTGGCAAATTTGCTGTTGCCCCACTGCATAAATTCTTGCGGCACTAACATTGAAGATATCCTATCACTAAAGCCTACAATTTTTCCATTGAATGTTGCTGTACCGGTTGATCCGTAAATATTAACCTTAAATACAATCATTTTAACAATGGCGGGGGTGAGCTGAGGTAAGTTTTGTGATAATGAAAACTGAAAATTATACATATCCAAAAAAAAGGTAGGAATAATAATTGGTACATACTCAGCTTGCTCATTCCATGTCCATGCTGCATCGGCTACATCTATAAATTCGGAAGGAACACTTTCGAAAGAAATATCTGTATAAAAGGGAAAATGACTGCTATTACTTTGAATACTAGCTTTAAACTTAGAGGGGGTAAGCATTCCAATAGCCTCTGTGAATGGTTGTTGGCGTATATCATTTACAATAGAATCCTCTAATGTACTATTGCCCATATTCGCATCTGTAAGTATTTTATTGATCACTAAAAAGTTGGCAATACTATCCCTGCTACTTTTACTGTTTAATAATTGATTGTAGTCTACCTGAATTTGTATAGCAGTTAATAGTAAAAAAACTGCTATCGACATGCCAATAATTGCAACTGTATATTTAGTTCTACTCGCACTGTTACGTATGAGTTTTTTTAATATCGTATGTAATTGGGTCATTTATAAAATTAACTTTCTCGAATAATCAAATAAATCATCGTCATCTAAATCGGTAATGATTAAACCTGCATTTCTTTTTATACATTCTTCTGCTATTAATGTTGCAGCGATTTTTTTATTTGCTTGGTCTAAATGACTAAAAGGCTCATCCATTATTAACCAATTAAAAGGTTGAACCAGAGCCCTAATAATTGCAATTCGTTGCTGTTCGCCATAACTACATATACTAGTTGGCTGTTCTAAAATATGCGTAACACCTAAGGTTTGTGCCATTTCATAAACCCTTTCCGAACTGCAATAGGGTGTTTGTAGTACTCTTTTTAGTTCTATATTTTCTTTTGCTGTAAGTAATGGAAACAATTTTAAGTCCTGAAATATAACACTTAAATTATATTGTCGAATAGTTGATAAGTCATTGCCGGCTAGAGTTCGAAGATTATGTTGATTAAAAATAGTATTTCCTGTATAGTCTGATCGAAGTGCATATAAAATATGCATTAAGGTGGTTTTGCCAGTTCCACTGGGCGCTGTTATTTTAATCCATTCACCATCATTTAACTGCAAATATTTATTCCAAATATGAGAATTGTTATTTGCCGTTAAGCGATCTGCCAATGGAAATGGGTTTAAATGATCAAGAATAAACATATACATTAAATTTAATCAACCCTAATTACACCAGGCAAATTAGTAGGTGTCATTTTCTCTTCTAATTCTTTCTCTTTTTTGTTTTGTTCACGAATATCTACCGCAACTTTGGTGAATAAATTAACAAGCGTTACTAAACTGTTTTGTTGCTGATTTTGCATTCTCATTTCAAATGTTGATCTTATTTTACCGTCCTCAAAATTTTCAGAAGATCCAATAATATCCTTCACAGTATTTTTTATAGAATTTAATGAACCATAAAATAACCCAGCAGTATCTGTACTAATTAATCCCTTCATTGTATTGGCAACATCAATGTATAAAACGGTAGACTTCCCTTTAAAATAGTCACGCGCCTCTTTGTTGATAGATGCTTTGCTGGTTTGTTGAATGTATTGTGTATAGGTAAGTGAATCACTTGATATAATAAGCTTTTGATTGTTTGCAACAATGAATAATCCAAAAAATCTCATCAAGCCGCTGCCTTTGTATTCTTTTCCACTTTTAACCATTGTGCCAGTTTCAACCGCTTTGTCCATTAATTTATTAAAGCTATTTACATTGCCCACTGGAATATTAATGATTAGTTTCCCAATTGGCTTTTTCTTTATAAGAGACACCTCGTCATCACTATCTTGCGGCTCGTTCGATATTTTGCTTAAATCAGCAACAACTACAGCAATATCTCCTTTTAAAGATGCATATAAATCTTGTGTGCTTATCCCCGATTTTTTTACAAATTCATTTACTAAGCCCTCTACTTCTAGCTGTTTAAGTATACCACCAAATATTTCAGGATTAAATGCAGCCAGCATAATTGCATTAATGTTTTGGGAAGGGAAATGATCTATGAGCGATACATTAACGGTTGGGCCTGCATACTTTTTTAAAATATTTCCTAAAAAAGGATTGGTATAGGTAGTTGAATGAGCAACTATTTTTCCTGCATCAAAGGATAGTGTTGCCGCTGTATAATTGTCTTTCGCCAATTCCTCTAGTTTGGGCAATTGAAGTGGCATTCCAGTTAAACTACCCAATAAATAATTTGTGGAACTAAAGAAATATCCTTCTGCTTTGTTTTTATATAATTCACCAAATCCTTTTAATGAAACAATGGAAGCATCTTCTTTTTGGGTAAATAGTTGGGTAAGTGCTGCAACTATTTCTTTGTTGGTATTAATTTTTTCAGGAACAACATACTTCATTGCTGTAGTATCGTAATATGGTTTTATTTGATGATTGTAATTCATCCAAATAAAATAGGATTTGTCCCAAGCAAGCACACTGTTATCCATGGTTTCTATATAGCTAAACTCTTTTTCTTTTTTGATGAGTTTACTTTTGATGAGTTCATTCGATTGGAGGAACTGTTCTAGCTTTGAAGCATCTTGAACACTGCCAAGTAAATTAAATGAGTTAATTGTAGAATTATCGTTTCCTTTTTTTTGTGTGCCAAAAAAATGAATTTTCTCTTTCCAGTTTATGCCGGCATTTTGCTGAAGTTCTGTAACAAATTTCTTGTTTACTGAATCTTCATGATTTGCTTTAAAAATTTTATTTAAAATACTTTCTATGCTTACCCCTTCTTTTTCCAATTTTTCCTTTAAAGAATAGGCATCTATTGAAACTACCGAAATGGCATCCTTAGGAATTAATCGGGTTTCTTTTGGAGCATGGTTTTTGCAAGAAAATAGTAAGCTTATTGCTAATAAAACTATGAATGTTTGAGGTATTTTGAATGGCATATGATGTATTTTAATTACATGAAGTTATTGAACTTACATTGAATTTTAATGAAATAAGTAACTAAGTGTAAGATGTTCGAGCTGATTGTAAATTTTTTGCAATACCAGATATCTTCCACCTTATTGCAATGCCTGATAAATGGCTTCCTGAATGGCCGGACGCACATTTAATTGACTAAGTTTATTATTGTTTCTTGTAGGAGTAACCCTGTTCGATAAAAATATATAAATCAATTCTTTTTCTGGATCTACCCAAACGCAGGTGCCCGTAAAACCGGTATGTCCAAACGTACTCGGTGAAACCGATTTTGAAGGATAAGCTTCTTTTCTGGTTGCATTGTCTTTTTCCGGTTTATCAAATCCCAATCCTCTTCTACTTATTTCACTACTATACGCTGTAAATAAATCTACTGTTTCTTTTTTCAACAATTGTAGACCATTTAGTGCCCCACCGTTTAACAATAACTGATAAAGTTGCGCTAAGTCGTATGCATTGCTAAACAAACCAGCATGTCCTGCAACGCCACCAAACAACGAAGCACCTTCGTCATGTACATCGCCACGAATAAGTTGTTGTCTGAAATGTTTCTCATCTTCTGTTGGCACAATTGCTGAAACTGGGAATCGATCCCTGGGTTTAAAGCCAGTTGAAATCATGTGGAGCGGTTCATAAAATGTTTTTTGCACGTATTGATCTAGCGGTAACCCGCTTACAGCTTCAACTATTTTTCCTAGAAAAATGAAATCATTATCACTGTAAACATACTTGCCAATACCGGTTACTTTGCTTCTCACAATTCTTGCGTACAAAGAATCTTGCCAATCGTTGCGCAGGTATAAATTTTCTGCCACTCTTGTACTAAAGTTTGCAATAGGGGTCTTTGAAAAATATGTTGGTAATGGATTGCCGGTAATGGTGTCAATAATTTCTCTATAAAAGGTAATAAAAGGTACTAAACCTGCTTGGTGTAATAAAATTTCTTTTAATGGAATATTGGCTTTATTGGTTCCATTAGTCCAAGGCAAATAATCACCTAGGGTTTTATTCAATTGCAACTTTCCTTCCTCATACAATTTCATGATAGAAACTGTTGTTGCCGATATTTTGGTTACAGATGCCAAGTCGTACAACATATTGGTTAGCACAGGTTCTTTTTGATCGAAGTTAGTATACCCAAACGCTTTGTGATAAGCTATTTTGCCCTTTCTTGCTACTAATACTACACAGCCAGGAAAAGCGCCTTTAGCAATTGCATCATTGGCAATTTCATCGATTTTTGCTAACTTATTGCTGTTTAATCCTGCTGTTTCGGGTGTAGCTTCGGTAAAATAATTATTGTATTGAGTAGTGCTGCCATATTTTAAATCGGGCGAAACGGTAACAGGCAATGTTCCTTTGGGTTGATTGATTCCAGCTAACACATCAAATGCTGCTAACTGTGTAATATCATCATCTTCATAACAAGCCAATAAGTTGGGGGCATTACTGCAATTTTTAATTGCATAGGGATTTCCAAAAAACAAGGTAATCGCTTTTGCCTCTTGTAAGCCATTTAGCAAGTATACAGCCGCATTGCTTAGACCAAAATTATTGGCGGGTCGGCGACTATAATTATGCATGCCAATTACAATAACATCATAGTTCCCAGCTTTAATGGTGTTGATTAATGCCAAAGCTGCTGTACTATCAGATTGGTCGGCAGGTATGCTCAATGCTGTTTTATCGTCCATCAATTGCTTGCCAACAGTGGCTTTTACCGCAAATTGATATACTGTGGCATGGTAGGTTGTTGCAAATTGATGGGAAATGCTATTCATACCTGCAGCTCCAATAGAAACATATGCAATTTTTTTAGCACTATTTAATGGGAATACGTTGTTGTTGCTTTTTCTTAACAGCGTAATAGCATTTTTGCAGAGTGCAGTTTTAATCTGAATAGTTTCGGCATTTAAATCATTCAAAAGATTGCTCGTGTCAATTGGTTTTAATTGATTTAATCCTAAGTGATATTTAGCCAATAATATCTTTTTTACACTGGCGTTGATTTGATCCCAACTTAATCTATCTGCTTTAATAGCATCCCTGACTTTTTTAATGGTACCAGGTACATCGCCAGGCAAGCAAAGCATATCGTTACCTGCAATTAAGGCTTGTACCGAAGCCTCTCCAGCAGGAAAAAACTTGGTAATGCCCTTCATTTCTAGGGCATCTGTAAAAGTTAGCCCCTTAAAGCCTAGTTCGGTTTTTAATAAATCAGTAATGCTGTTTTTAGAGAGTGTTGCCGCTAAATTTATAGTACTATCTATTGAAGGAATAAATAAATGCGCACTCATAATACTTCCTAAGCCACTATTAATTAACGCTCTAAAGGGGTAAAGTTCTAACGAATCTAATTGTGCCCTTGATTTTAAAATTACTGGTAAATCATGGTGACTGTCAACTGCAACATCTCCATGACCCGGAAAATGCTTTCCGGTGGCCATTACACCTACTTCTTGCATGCCCTGCATAAACGATTTTCCGTAAAGCGCTACTTTGTATTTGTCTTCCCCAAAACTGCGGTCGTTGATAACCGGATTCATGGGGTTATTGTTGATATCGATATCTGGGGCATAGTTTACTTGAATGCCTAATCTTTTGCATTGATTGCCAACTGCTTTTCCAAATGTATGTATGAGAGAGGCATCATTTACTGCTCCCATCATTAATTGACGTGGAAAATTAATCACACTATCTAAGCGCATACCAAGCCCCCATTCTCCATCAATACTAATCATTAATGGAGTTTTGGCAATAGATTGGTATTGGTTGGTAAGATTCGCCTGACGGATTGGGCCTCCTTGAAAAAAGCAAAGCCCACCTACATTGTATGATTGTATAAGATTGGTTACTTCTGCAACATGCTCAGCCCCTAAATTGCTGTGTGCTCTAATGATAATCAACTGGGCAATACGTTGATTTTTGTTGAGTTTACGAAACTGCTTCTTTACCCATTTTCTAGCTGCTGGGGTTTCTTCGTAAAACTGTTGGGCTTTAATTGACGATACAGCTACAATTAATAATAGAAAAGCAAGGATACCTTTTTTCATGTGTTTATATCTATTGATTTTAATTGCACATGAACTTTACCAAAGATATTCGAAGGTGTACCCCAAATATTAATTATGGCTAATTCCTTAACTTGTGCAATAATAATATTGCACAAGTTAAGGAATCAAAAATTATTCTTCGCTTTCTCCTTCAGTCAATTTTGCTTCAATATTGTTTGCTTTAAGAGCCCCAAACCACTTAACCATTTTCTTCATATCGCTCGCATAAACACGTTCAAAATCCATGTCTGGAAATACCTTCTCAAAATAGGCTTTAACCGCTTTAGGATCTTTTTCTGAAGGTTGTTTTTCTTTACTAACTTCCATTGCCTTAAAAATATCAACCAAATTCACGTTTTCACGAATGGTATATACTTCAATACTTTCTAGGTGAGAGAAATTATGAACGCGGCTACTCACAAATTTTGTGGTTTTGTCTTCTAAAGATCTTAAGATAGCACCATCATTTTTACTGCTCACTAACTCAAATAAACCGCTCATACCTGAAACGGAAATCAATTTATTGTATTCCATATTAATTTCAATTGTGTTGCAAAGTAAAGGAAATTGTGCTTTTAAAACGTCAATGTTTACAAGGTGGTTAAAACAGATTGTAATCTTTCGTTTAAATCCTTGTAGGACGTGTATCCGCGGGCAATCAGGTGGAATTTTGTTTCGTCCATTTGCAACAAAACACATGGGAATCCGGTTACCTGCAACTGTTTAACCAAGGCAAATTCATAGTAAGCTTGTTCTTTATAAGCCTCACTTTTCAATTTCTCATAAAACAATTCAGGTTGGATACTGTATTTTTCTAATAAGTGTCTGTAGGCTTCATCATCCGTTAAATCACGGCCTTCTTGATGTAGGGCAATTTGCAAATCGGCGGCAAATTCAACTTGTTTTTCGGGATAAATCTCTTTAAAAATGCAAAGCGCAATAGCCGGTTTTTCTGAATTAGGGTACCAATCACTAAGATCGGGATTGTTGATATGCCATAAATAATCAGCTCCAAACTTAACGCCACAGTATTCTTCAACAGTTGGATAGGCTTTTTGGATATAACCCGCAGTAGCACTTATATGTACTGGCGTTTCTGGTAAAATCATTCCACCAGAAAGCACTTCTATTTGCAATAAACTATTTTCAAGGGCAATTTGTTGTATTACCGGGCTAAATCCATAACACCAACCACAGTATGCATCGTAACAATAAAATAAAATGGGTTTCATCGAACAAAGGTAAAAGGGAAGAAGCAAAAAGCATTTATTTGTTTATATCTTTGCAACGATTTTAATGACGATTGATTTGACCTTTTGATTTTTGATTTTTGACTTTTTAATTTAACAATATGCCTGGTTTTGAACTTTTTGGAGCAGAAGAAAGAAAAGAAGTAAATGATGTATTAGAAACTGGAATTCTGATGCGATATGGATTTGATGGTCCTCGTAAAGGAATTTGGAAAGCCAAAGAGCTGGAAACTGCTATCACGCAAACCTTCGGTTGCCAATATGCGCAACTTACTTCTAGTGGTACTGCAGCATTAACGACTGCAATGGTTGCGTTGGGTATAGGTGCTGGAGATGAGATTATTATGCCTTCTTTTACGTTTGTTGCCAGTTTTGAGGCAGTATTAAGTGTAGGCGCTATTCCTGTTTTAGTAGAGGTAGATGAAACACTTACCCTAGCTCCGGATGCAGTTCGTAAAGCCATTACACATAAAACTAAATGTGTAATGCCGGTGCACATGTGCGGCAGTATGGCCGACTTAGATGCGTTAGCAGCAATTTGTAAAGAGCACAATTTGATATTGTTAGAAGATGCTTGTCAAAGTATTGGCGGCACCTATAAAGGAAAAGCATTAGGTACAATTGGCCATGCCGGTACATTCTCATTTGATTTTGTGAAGATGATTACCTGTGCAGAAGGCGGGGTGGTGATGACCAATGACAAAGAAGTGTATACCAATTCTGATGGTTATACCGATCATGGACATGATCATTTGGGGGTAGATAGAGGAGCTGATTTGCATCCATTTATTGGCTACAACTATCGAATCAGCGAATTACATGCTGCAGTTGGGTTAGCTCAGATAAGAAAATTAGATACTTTTTTAGCCATACAGAAAAAAAACAACCACAGTTTACGCAGTTATTTAGAACAAATTCCAGAGATAACTTTCCGCGTTGTTCCGGAAGGGGGAGTAGATAGCTGTAGTTTCTTGAGTTGGTTTTTGCCTTCGGCAGAAGCTACGCAGGCAGTAGTGTCAGCTATGAAAGAAGAGGGTATATTGGCCGGTAACTTTTATTGGTTTGCCAATAACTGGCACTACATCAGCAAATGGGATCATCTTAAAAAAGCAACCACATTAAGCCGTATTTCGGCTGAGCAGGAAGCAGCTTTATTAAAACTTCAAACAACACAGTTTCCGGCAAGTGATGCCATCATCAGTCGTTGCATTTCTACCGCCATAAGCTTAGTATGGACAGAGGAGCAAATCAAAGACAAAGGCGAGAAAATGGTTGCTTGTATCAAGAAAGTGTTGGCGAAGTAATTGCAGCTAAACCATTTGATACAACTAAATAATTATTTTTCCTTCAACGCATCAAAGTAATTCTATGTAAATTTACCGCGAAATCAATTAGGTAAATGTCACTTAGTCAATCTCTTCAACAAAAACTACTTCAAAAACTGTCTCCCCAACAGATTCAGTTAATGAAATTGTTGCAAGTGCCCACTGCCAATTTAGAAGAAAGAATTAAGGAAGAATTAGAAGAAAATCCCGCTTTAGAACAAGGGGAAGAAGGAAGCGATGATGAATTTAGTGATGAACTTAAAGATGAATTTGATTCATCTGATGAAGAAGAAACAACCTTAGATGGAAGTGAGGATGAATACGACAATGTGGACCTAACTGAGTATATTGTTGACGACGATGGTGAAATTGCCGATTATAAAACCAAAGACGACAATTATCCTGAAATGGATGATCAACAAGTAATTCCTATTAGTATCGAAACCAGCTTTCATGAGCTGATTTTAAATCAATTGGGTTTGTTGGAGTTAGATGAAAAAAGCTATAAAATTGCCGAACAGGTGGTGGGCAGTTTAGATGATGATGGTTATTTAAGAAGGGCATTGAGTTCAATTGCCGATGACTTGGCTTTTCGGCAGAGTTTAATAGTTGAAGAAAAAGAAATCGAAATCATCATCCAACAAATTCAACAGTTCGATCCTCCCGGTATAGCAGCACGCGATTTACAGGAATGTTTATTACTGCAGTTAAAAAGAAAAACGGATGAAGGACAATCAGTAGAATTAGCCATTCAAATCCTAAGTAAATACTTTGATGAGTTTACTAAAAAACATTACGAAAAAATACAACGAAGCCTAAACTTAACAGATGAACAACTCAAAGAAGTAATTCATCAAATCATTAAGCTGAATCCTAAGCCAGGTGGCAATATTGGCGAAATTAATAAAGCAGAAAGCTATATCATTCCCGATTTTTTTGTAATCAACAACAATGGCATATTAGAACTTACCTTAAATGCTAAAAATGCACCCGATTTGCGCATTAGTGAAGGGTATAAAGACATGCTGAAAGATTATGAAAAAGGAAGTAAAAAAGACAAACGACAAAAAGAAGCAGTACTCTTTATTAAACAAAAAATAGATTCGGCAAAATGGTTTATAGATATGATTAAACAGCGGCAAGAAACACTTATTGGTACCATGAGCTCTATCATGAAGTACCAGCAAGCGTTTTTTTTAACCGGTGATGAAACCACCATGCGCCCAATGATTTTAAAAGATATTGCAGAAATGACAGGGCTCGATATTTCTACAGTAAGTAGGGTAGCCAATAGTAAGTTTGTACAAACAGAATTTGGCACTTACCGGCTAAAATTTTTCTTCAGTGAATCATTAAGTACCGATAGTGGGGAAGAAGTCAGTACCCGCGAAGTAAAGAAAATATTAAGCAATATCATTGAAGCAGAAGATAAGCGTAAGCCACTAAGTGATGAAATATTAACCGAAATGCTGCAGGAAAAAGGGTATAATATTGCCAGAAGAACAGTGGCAAAATACAGAGAGCAATTAAATGTGCCCGTTGCAAGGTTAAGAAAAGAATTATAAAAAAATAGAGTAATACAAAATAGCAATATGTTAAATGAATCAATGAGCACACAGCCCGAAACGCCCAACCACAATATTGTATGGAGGTTATTGGGTAAATTATTGTCATACATATTTCATCCTATATTCATCCCTTCGTATTTTTTTATATACCTCATTTTGCATTTCCCCTATGCATTTGCTGGCATAACAGCGTGGCAGTTAAAAATGCGCCTCTTTGGGGTAGTTTGGTTAACAGCTTTTTTTCCAGCTTTCGCAGTATTTCTTTTGTGGCGCCTGAAATTTAGTGAGAGTATTTTTTTACGAACACAAAAAGAACGCATTGTTCCCTACATCATCACCATGTTTTTCTATTGGTGGATGTACTATCTAAGCCGAAATTTCCCCGATCAACCCGAAGTGTTGAAATTTTTCTTCATGGGGGTTTTTCTTGCAACAATTGCCGGTTTAATAATCAATAATTACGCCAAAATAAGTATGCATGCCATGGGAGTAGGCGGCTTTGCAACAGCTGTTATTCTTACCTCTTTCTTTTATGAAGTGGCCAACGGAATACCAATCAGCATTGCATTGATCATTGCAGGACTTGTTTGTACCGCTCGGTTTATGGTAAGTAACCATACAGTAAAAGAAATTTATACGGGATTAGTAGTAGGCATTATTTCTCAATTGATTGCTTATTATGTAGCGATGTAATTCAAATACTGCCTTATTTTTAGTTTCTTTGCACCTCATTATAATCTACCCCCCAATTATGTGGTATAAAGCAGGAAAATTTATTTTGAAGTACAGAGTGGTATTGTTGATAGTGTTATTTATTGCTACCGGATTGATGACATGGCAAGCCAGCAAAGTGCAATTGAGTTACGACTTCACCAGGGCATTGCCTACCGACAATCAAAAATACATCGACTACCAAAATTTTTTAAAGCAGTTTGGAGCAGATGGGAATACTATCGTGGTGGGTATTCAAACTAAAGCGTTCTACTCAGTTGACTTTTTTAATGCTGTAGCCGATTTACATAAACAAATAGTAAAAATACCCGGTGTAACGGGCGTTTTAAGTATTCCGGAAACAGTTACCCTGCTGAACGACACATTAAATAAAAAATTAGTCCCACAAAAAATATTCACCTATCCATATCAATCGCAACAATTATTGGATAGTGCAAAATCGGTTTTCGAAAACCTACCTTTTTATCGTTCATTACTTTATAATCCGGAAGCAGGTGCATTTATAATGGGTATCAATGTAGATAAAGATACCATCAATAACAAGTACCGTTCAATAATGATGGGCAATATTCTCAAAGAAATCAGGTCATTTGAAAAAGCGACAAAAACTACCTCGCACATCAGTGGGTTGCCCTATATCAGAACAATTATGGGTGATAGAATTAAAGATGAAATGAACTGGTTTTTAATAGGTTCATTGTTGCTGTCTGCTATAACACTTTTGTTATTTTTCCGCTCTTTTAGCGCAATGCTTATGAGCTTGTTGGTGGTAGGAATGGGGGTAATATGGAGTGTAGGAACATTGGTATTATTGGGCTACAAGATTACGCTACTCACTGCATTAATTCCACCTTTGGTTGTAGTAATTGGCGTACCTAATTGCATTTATTTTTTAAATAAATACCATACTTCTTTTCGCGAAACTGGTAATAAAAATGAAGCCTTAATTACCATGGTAGGCCGAATGGGTATTGTTACCTTGTTTTGTAATATTGCTGCGGCAATTGGTTTTGCAGTGTTTGCATTAACAAAAAGTGATTTATTAAAAGAATTCGGAGCAGTAGCAGGCATTAATATATTTTTATTGTTTTTTATCTCGTTGATTTTCATCCCGCCGGTATTGAGTTTTTTAACAGTACCTAAGGCAAAACATACCAATTATTTAGACAGTAAAATATTGGCTAAAATACTGGTAAGAGTCGAACGATGGGCTTTTCATCATACCCGTTGGGTGTACGGAATTACAATAGTGTTATTGGCTTTTGCAACTATTGGTATTACCAAAATCAAAAGTGAAGGATTTATTGTAGATGACCTGCCCAAAGAAGACAAAATATTTACTGATTTAAAATGGTTTGAAAGCAATTTTGGTGGAGTATTGCCCTTAGAAATTGTGATTGATACCAAGAAAAAAAATGGACTTCTACGATCTTTAAAGCCCATTGCTAAAATAGATGAGTTTTCTGCTTATTTAGATGCAGACACCACAACAGCCAGACCACTTTCTTTTATTGAGGGATTAAAATTTGCTAAGCAAGCTTTTTATGATGGAGATAGTTTAAGTTATTCTATACCGTATGAATCGGATGTAGCTTTTATAGGGCCTTATTTAAAAGAAAAGAATGATAGTACTAAAAAAAGTGCATCTCCATTAACTAAAATGCTGAGTAATTTTATAGATTCCAATAAGCAAGTAGCGCGTATTAGTGTGAATATGAAGGATGTGGGTAGCGCTAAATTGCCATTAATACTACAACAGTTTGAAGCCAAATCTGCCGAAATATTCGATACTGCAAACTATAAAGTAAGTTTTACCGGAAGCAGTGTAAGCTTTTTAGAAGGGTCTAATTTCATCATTAAGGGACTAAAAGAAAGTATTTTCTGGGCTTTTTTATTGATTACCCTTTGTATGTTGTACTTATTCAGGTCATTTAAAATATTAGTTTGTTCTTTAATACCCAATTTAGTACCGCTAATTATTACGGCCGGGGTTATGGGCTGGACGGGTATTGCTTTAAAACCATCTACCGTATTGGTATTTAGTGTGGCATTGGGCATTGTTATAGATGTTACCATCCGTTTCCTAATTAATTACAAGCAAGAATTGCCTTTACATAGTGGAAATGTGCAGAAAACATTGGTAGAAACCATACGACATACCGGAATCAGTATAATTTATACTTCCTTGGTGTTGGTTGCGGGCTTTATTATATTCTGCTTTAGTCAGTTTGGAGGCACCAACGCCTTGGGTTGGCTAACTTCATTAACCTTGGTGGTGGGCACAATAACTAATTTGCTATTACTTCCAGTATTGATAATCAGTGTGTTAGGAAGGAAATAATAATAATATTAACATATTGAATATTTTAAAAATATAATAAAATTAAATTTTTCTAAAAAAATGTTCCTATTTAAACAAATTATTCACATTTGTTGTCTTAATTAGGATTTCTTTAACTAATTTCACCTTTAGTAAAATTAAAAACTGATATATGAGAAAACTAGTCACATTGTTCATGTGTTTGGTTCTGTCGTTATTGCAATTGCAAGCGCAAAACCGCACTTTAACAGGAAAGATTACCGACGAGAAGGGAAACCCTGTTGTAGGAGCCTCCGTTTTGGTAAAAGGTACCGCTAATGGTACAACAACAAAAGAAGACGGTACTTTTAGTCTTACAGTAGAAGGAAGTATTAAGTCTTTAATTATCTCTGCTTTAAATCTTGGCACAAAAGAGGTTAAAGTAGAAAAAAGTAATGTAATTAATGTATCGCTTATCTCAAAAATTGAAAATTTAGAGGATATAGTAGTTACTGGTTACTCTCGTGTGAAAAAATCACAGTTTGCCGGTGCAGCTACCACTATTAGTGGTAAATTGGTTGAATCTGTACCTGTTGGTGCTTTCGACCAAGCATTACAAGGTCGTGTGCCAGGTATGTTGGTAAACTCAGGTTCTGGTCAGCCAGGTTCTAGTGCTTCAATTACCATTCGTGGTATTAAGTCGATTTCTGGTGCTGGTGCTCAACCACTTTACATAATTGATGGAGTACCTTTGCCTTCTGGAGATATGCAAACACTTAATCCAGATGATTTTGAATCTATTACAGTATTAAAAGATGCAAATGCAGCTGCATTGTATGGAGCACGTGGCGGTACTGGTGTTATCGTTATTACTACAAAAAGAGGTAAAGCTGGTCAATCAAATTTATCTTTCAGAAATCAGTATGGTATCACAAGTGCACCCGATTTTACTAGAATGAATTTGATGAGCACTAAAGAAACTTTAGCTTACGAAGAAAGAACAAAATCTGCGAACACTCCAGGTTGGACTTATTCTCCCTTAAATCCGGCTATTCCTGCAGGTATGACTGCTTTCAGAAAACAAGCAATGTTAGATAGTATCAGTGCAATTGACATGAATTATTCAGATTTATTTTTCCGCCAAGGTATTTCTCAAACCAATGAGCTTACTGTTTCTGGTGGTAACGATAAAACTAAATTTTATCTTTCTGGTTCATTTTTTAACCAACAAGGTATTGATATTGGTTCTCAATTGAAGAGATATACATTACGTTTTAATTTAGATCAAAATGTTAGTGATAAATTCTCTATCCAATTAAATAATACCATTGGTTATTCTTTGTCTAAATTATCTGAAGGTGAATTATTGGGAAATAGTTCTAGAAACCCTTTCCAAATGATTTTCCGTGCTAAAACGTATGAAAATCCCTTCAAACCAGATGGTACATTGAATTATGGATCTAATACAACACTTGCTTTAAAACAAGTTGCGAATATGTTAGAAGGATTACAAAACTCAAAACGTAATTCTAACCAAATTAAGGTAAACTCTTCTATCAACTTGATGTATAAATTGTCTCAAGACATTACGTTGAAAAATACATTTGGTATTGATGTTTCCTCTAATTATTCTAACCGTTATATCAACGCGAATTCATACATCGGACAATTACAGTCATTTAGTTCTGGTTTAGTGCAGGAAGGTTACAATATATTCTCTCAGTTAATTAATACTTCAAGTGCAGTATATGCAAAAAAATTCGGTAAACACGATTTAAATGCCGGAGCATATTTTGAAGTAGTTCAAGGTTACAACAGAGGTTTAGGTCTTACTTTGTATAACTTAGATGCTCGTTTAACGGAAACAGGCCAAGGTGCAGGTGATTTGCCTACAAATGGTGCCGCAACTTATCCTCAAAGAGGAACCAGTGCCAAGAGTGAATTTGGTATCAGATCATATTTTGCAACCACAAAATATACTTATGATAACAGGTACACTATTAATGCAAATATCAGAAGAGATGGAACTTCAAGGATTGTAAATATTAACAACAGAGAAATTACTACTTGGTCTACCGGTTTTATCTGGAACACATTACAAGAAAATTTCCTTAAAAATCAAAATATTTTCAGCGACTTTAAAGTTAAAGCAAGCTATGGTATAGTACCAAATATTGGAAGTATACCTCTTAACTCTTATGGTACTTATTTAGGCTCTCTTCCTAACTATCAAGGCCCTCAAGTACCAACTTTTGGTACAGCAAGTTATGCTGGATCAAGTGTTACTGGTTTAGTTCCTACAGGTTCTGGTAACCCTAACTTGAAAATTGAAAACATCGAACAATTAAATGTAGGCGCTGAATTTGCTTTATGGAAAAATAGAGTTCAGGTTACTTTTGATGTGTACGATTACAAAACAAAAGATTTATTTGTTAGCCAACCATTATCTGGAACAACTGGTTTTAGTTCATTAGACATTAATGCTGGTATTATGTCTAATAAAGGTATCGAGGCATCAATCAAAGTAGAAGCAATTAAGAAAAAAGATTTTGGTTTAACATTTGGATGGAATCATTCAATGAATAAAAACCTTATTGAAGATTTAGGTCTAGTTAATGAATACTTCTTAGGAACATTTGTAATTAGAAAAGGATTACCCTATGGTTCTCACTACACTTACAACTATTTAGGTGCAGATCCTGCTACAGGTCGCCCTATGTTTGAAGCTGCTGATGGTACAACTGTTTACGATCCTGCATTAGGAGGCAAATTTGCAAAATTCGGAACTTACTTACCTAAACATGTAGGTGGTTTTGATTTTGAAGTTCGTGTTAAACGTTTTACTCTGTCTGGATTATTCTCTTATCAGTTTGATGTTGTTCGTAGTAACAATACACGTAACTGGATTACTAATCCATTTTATGCAGGTATTGTTCGCCTATCTAGAGAGTTAATCGACAATCAATGGCAAAAACCAGGAGATGTTAAATTATTCGAAAGCTCAGCACAATACGGTAGAGGCTTTACTTCTTCTGATTTAGAAGATGCTAAATTTTTACGTTTGAGAAATATTATGGTTACTTATCAACTACCTGAAGTTAAAAATGGCGCTGGTACAACTTTACTAAAAGGTGGTCGTTTTTATGTACAAGGACAAAATTTAGCCATTTGGAGCCCATGGAGAGGTTTAGATCCTGAAGATAACAACAACATAAGTCTGAATGAATATCCTAACCCACGTACAGTAGTTGTAGGTTTAGATATTAATTTCTAATTCAAAAAAATTCATCAAATGAAAAATAATAAATTAATTATAGGGTCCTTTATCGTCCTATCTCTTTTTGCATCTTGCCAAAAAGTGATAGAGGTTAAAGAAACCGATTTTATAGGCGGAGATGTGGCACTTAAATCCGTAGCAAATGCAGAACAAGCTGTTATTGGTGCTTATTCTGCCATGAATGTCGAAATGGGCATTTTATTAAACAGTGTTTTAGCTGATGAAGTTAGAACTGCAGAATTTTACAATTCTAACACAACGCACGAATGGAAGTATGGTACCACAGATATTGGTATCAGAGATAACTTTACAGCGTTTAACCTTTACTACAGAGTAATTGATCGTGCAAATAGAGTATTAGTTGCATTGCCTAATATTACAGCAACAACTTCGGCAGAAACTACCTTAAAAAACCGCTTAAAAGGTGAGGCTTTATTTTTAAGAGCTTTTTGTCATTTTGAGTTGTACAGATATTATAGCAATAGTGCGGTATCTACTGATTTAGCAATGGCATACATGGAAGTACCTTCTTTAGATCCACAAGCTAGAATTACAGTTGGTCCTTACTTTGTTAAACTTAAAGCTGATTTAGCTGATGCAAAAACTTTATTGCCTACTGCATTAACTGATATTTACAGAGCAACTGCACCATCTGCTTCTGCATTACAAGCGCGTGTTGCAATATATTTAAAAGAATATGCTGATGCAATTAAGTATAGCTCAGAATATATTACTGCAATTCCATTAGCTACTGCAGCAAACTTCCCAGGTATCTGGAAGGATGCAAACAATAGCGAGGTGTCATTTAAATTAAGCCGTACTTCTTCTGTAGGTGGTAGAATTGGATCTCTTTACAGAGGTACATCTGCTAGCGCATCAAATATCGGTACTGTAACTTGGGCTCCTTCTGGAAAATTATGGGATGCTTATGATAAAGTAAAGGATGTTCGTTTTGGCGCTTATTTTAAAGATGAAACTACATTAGCTCCTACTCGTCAAACCAGATTAATTGCTAAGTATGCAGGTACAGCTTATGGTACTGCTGCTGAAAATGTGGCTGATGCTAAAGTATTTAGAACGGGTGAAATGTATTTAATTCGTGCAGAAGCTTATGCTGAAGGCAATGATTTAGTAAATGCGGCTAAAGATTTAAATGCTTTACGCGCAGCTCGTATTACGGGTTATACTAATGCTACATTTGCAACTAAAGACGATTTCATTACAGCATTAATGGACGAGCGTTTCAAAGAATTACCTTTTGAAGGACATCGTTTTTGGGATTTAAAAAGAAGAAACTTACCTGTTGTTCGTATTGGTGACGATATTTACAATGGAGCTGAAACTTTACCTGCCGGTAATTTCAGATTCTTATTGCCAATTCCAAATACTGAAATTCAAGCAAACGCTTTAATTCAACAAAATCCTGGTTACTCTAACTAGTTAATTGTGTTGATCTAAAATAAAAAGAGCGGGCTGTTAAATATTATTTAACAGCCCGCTCTTTTATTTATTGTATCCGATATAATCTCTTTTTCAAATTGTTAATT
>CANGCK010000029.1 GCA_947452295.1 Sphingobacteriia bacterium | reverse complement strand
ACCCGTACATCAAACGTATCACCTATACATCCCAACAAATCGCCCGACTTAGGTAATACCCTGTAAAATACTGAGTCCAACACATTCCTGCGATTGTTTAATATTCCTCTAACCGTATCACTGTATACTAAACTGTCTTTATCGCCCGCTATATTAATGTTGTCTATTACCTTCCATATATATTTAGTACCAGATGGTATAATATTGCCATTGCCGTTAACTGGTGAGATGATGAACTCTTCTCTGCTGCATATCGTATCACTGTGTAATACTATACTTGGACGAGGTGCTACAAAAACCGTCACCAAAAATGCTTTCCCTTCACAATTACCAGCCTCACCAGAAATAGGTACTACATTATATACAACAGTATCAACCTTATTGGAAGTATTATACAATTTAGCTTTAACCGTATCTTTTAAATTAGTTTCCGAACTGTCCCCAAATATGTTTACGCTGTTACTTACTAAAGTCCACTTGTATTTTGTGCCATTAGGGACAATAGTAGTATCGTCTGTTTTAGGAAGAACCATAAACTCTTCTCCACTACAGATGGTATCTTTGCGATTTGTGATTTTGGGTACAGGATTGATTGTTACTGATACTTTAAAAGTATTACCAGGACACAATCCTCCAACAACAGGGGTTACAGTATATTCAATTTTTTGAATAGTATCGCTCGTGTTAATTAAAGTATCTCTAACCTCATCACGAGGGATTGCTTCATTGTTTGCCTCTTGTATTTTTATGTTTGCACCAGATACTACCCATTTATATTTTATTCCAATAGGAACAATGTTTCCATTTATACCATTCAAAGGTTTGATGATAAAAAATGAGTCACTGCAAATTGTTGCAACAGTATCATGAATAAAAGGTGCAGGATTTAAGAACACATTCAATTTAAATGTATCGCCTACACAGTTTCCTACTGCTCCCGAAATTGGCACTATACTATATATGATTTTTTGTACAGTATCTGTTGTGTTTTTTAAAGTGTCACTGATAGAATAATTTTCTACCAAGCGATCCGATTCGCCAAGCACATTATTATTTTGCGCAACAATCCATTTATATTTGGTATTTGCAGGTACAATATTCCAACCTGGGATATTAGTAGGATCAACCTTAAAACTAGAATCACTACAAATTGTTATACTACTGTCTTTAATTTCTGGTTTAGGGTTAATAATTACACGCAATACAAATGTATCTCCCTCACAGGCACCACTCAATCCAGATACTGGTACCACTTTATAAATAACAGTATCAACTATATTCCTTAAATTATATAAGCGAGCACGTATTGTATCTTTTAAAACAACCTGAGCACTATCTCCCAATACATTTGTATTTGGTATAGCAATCCATTTATATTTTGTACCGATTGGCACTATAGTAGTATCAGCAGTTTTAGGAGCTAAAACAAACTCATCTCTACTACAAATAGTTAATTCTCTATTACCTATTTTAGGGGTAGGATTAACTTGCATACTTATATTAAAAGTATCTCCAGGACAATTGCCATTAACCGATGGAACTACTTTATATGTAATATATTGTATACTATCTGTTGTATTAAATAATTTTACAGCAATTGAATCTTTCAAATTATTTTCAGTGCTATCGCCGGTTAATTGAAGATTGTTAGTTAACGTCCATTTATATTTAATACCAACTGGCACAATATTCCAACCAACAATATTTACTGGTTTAATATTAAACAATTGCCCACTACAAACACTTGATGCTGTATCATGAATTTTAGGAGTAGGATTTATGATAACTTTTACATAAAATGGCAACCCTTCACAACTTCCGGCAATTCCTGAAATAGGAACTACTGTATACAATACAGTATCTACTTTATTATTTTGATTGAATAAAGTGTCACTAATAGATAATTTACCTGTCAATTCATTCGACTCACCATTAATACCTACTCTATCGGTATATGTCCATCTATAGGTAGTACCAGTAGGGACAATATCGCCGCGAATACCGTTGATAAAGTTCACATCGAATTTTCCACCACTACAAATAGTTATTGTGGTGTCTGATATTTTAGGTGTGGGATGAACTGTAACTTTAACATCGAAGCTGTCACTTAAGCAACTACCCATCCATAAAGATTGGCCAACAACTTTATAATCAACAATTTTATCATAATTAGTAAGATTAATCAAAGAACCACTAATCGTATCCTTATAAACGAATTGATTTACTTGGCCAGTTATGTCAATTACAGGCTGAGATCTCCAAAGGTATTTTGTGCCATTGGGTATAATTCCATTTATATTATTTTTAGGAACTACAGTAAAAATATTTCCGCTACAAATAAATGTATCGATTGTTGAAATTTGTGGACGAGGTTTTATGTTAACAGTTACAAGAAAAGTATCACCAACACAATTTCCCGCAATGCCAGACACAGGAACAACTTTATATTTTATTTGCTGATATGTATTGGAGGTATTCAGTAAAGTATCAGTAATATATAATGCTGAAGTGATAGAATTTCCTGCTCCAGTTATATTGCTATTGGGTTGATAAACAATCCATGAATATTTAGTAGCAGCAGGGACAATGTTTTTTACATTATTGATTGGTGTTATTACAAAAGTATCTCTACTACAAATATCAATTATCGTATCCTTAATAAAGGGTTTTGGATAAATGGCAACTCGCAATTTAAAGGTATCGCCTGTACATGAACCGTCAGTTCCAGCAATAGGTAAAATACTATAAACTACTGTATCTATAATATTACTGGTATTTGTTAATGTGTCACGAATAGCTGTTTTACCAATTAATTCAGCAGATTCATCTGTAATATTTATTCTATCTGTAACTGTCCATTTGTACTTAGTTCCAGCAGGTACAATATCACCTCTCTGTCCATCAATAAAGTTCACATCAAATTTTTCACCGCTACAAATCGAAATAGTTGTATCATGAATTTCAGGTGTAGGATAAACAACAATTTTTACTTTAAATGAATCCCCTGCGCATGAACCATTTAAAGAAGGTGAAACAGTATAAACTAAAGTGTCGACAACATTTCTTTTATTCTTTAATGTGTCGCTAATTTTATTACGAAAATCAGTAACGTTTTCATAACCTGCTATATTTATATTAGCTAATACGTTCCAACTATAAGTTATACCATTCGGTACAATTGCATTATTGAATCCATGTTGAGGTATTAAATCGAAGCCTTTATTGCTACATATTTTTAATATTGTATCAATAATTTTTGGTGTAGGATGAACAGTGAATGATTTAGTAATTGTATCACTACAACCATGCAAAGACGTAACAATTAATTGCACCGAATAAACTGTGTCGACAATGCCAGTATTGCTTAGGGACAAAGTAGGATTTAAAATATTGTTCAAACTATATGTCGAACCAGGATTAGCTATTCCTGAAGTATTTTTTGGTGTGATATTCCATTTATTAGTTAGCGTATTTTGCGCCTCACCATTTTTTGCATTGCTAGTATCAATGACAGTAAATGTCCATGTACTACAACTATCATATTTATTGTAATAAAAAGAAGCCTTTGGTTTTGGATAAACCCAAATACTATGCGTAACACTATCTTTACAATTACTTCCAATTCTGGTAGCTACCATTTTTAAATCATATCTAATAACAGAACCGGTTGTGTTTTCTGGAAATAAAATAGTAGGAGAAGGAGCTGTAACCCCACTAAATGATATAATAGGGGCATTTAATGTATTAGCCGACCATGACCAGAAAAATGAAAGAGAAGAAAAGGGTAAATTTCCAGTACCGTTGGTAGTGTTAATTACTTCACTACAAATCGTATCCTTATTAAAAATAGTAAATATTGCTTTAGGTCTCCGTTTTATTAACATCGATTGTGATGTGGTATCACTACAACCATCTGATGTAATTGCTATTAAAGTAACAGTATAGCCCGAGTCTTTATATCCTTGATTATCAGGGAAAGTAAACATTGGAGCAGCATTTGTGCTATCACTTATTTGAACACCTGTTTTAGATTGATTAACAATTGCCGAATCATTTACTACTCTCCATTTCCACGAAACAGTACCTGGTTTAATTGTACTGGTATTATTTACATATTTAATAGTCCCAGTACCTTGTGCACAACTATCACTACTCACCCATGTAAAAGTAGCTTTTGGCTTATACAATACTGCAACTGTATATGATATTGGAGTACCTGAACAAGTTTTTGCAAACCCGGTTGCAGGATCAATATATGTATATTGAGGTGTAACCGTTATAATCGACTTAATAGTATCTGCAGTTGTATTTGTTGCAATAAACGATGGTATTTTTGTAGAATCATTTGTACTAGAACTCAATCCAACAGCGCTATTAGAACTCACCCATTTGTATTTAATATTAACCCCTGCAAATACATCGGCATCGGTTGTTGGCGCAACAGCTGGAACTGTTTGTCCTGCGCAAACATATACATTTGAAATAGGCTGTGCTATAACAGTGGGTAGCGTAATCTGCCTGAATTTATTGTCTGGGCCAGCGCAAGAAACTCCATTGTTGGTATAAATAGGGGTTATCGTAATTGTATCAACAATTGGAGATTTAGTAGTATTAACTGAAGGGAATGAGGGTATTGCTGCAAGAGCAGTTTGCGTATTAAGAGTTGCACCATTTTTCTTTGTCCAGGTAAAATTTGTTTTGCTTAGGTCTGTATTGCTTATTAACGGAACTGAAGAAACAACTACTCCGTTACAATATATAGTGTCTTTAAAAATATTTTGAGTAATTGGAGTAGGATTTACAGTTAATGTATCACTGCTAATATTTCCATCACAAGTTAATCCACCAGAAATGGGGTATGTAAAAGATGGCGTTATCTTAATTGTATCTGTTATAGGACTAATAGTAGCATTAATGGTTTTAAAACCTGGTATTGTGTCACCAACTAAAATTGCGCTTTGACCAATGCTAATATTTGTAAGAGGATTAAATACCCATTTATAACTTACTTTTCCCGATGCTGCAGCGTTTGATAAAAGTTTAATTGGCAATATGGAGTCGCCAGCACAAACAGTTGTATTAAACAAAGTATTAGTTACACTAATTTTGGGTAATACAATTATTTTAAAAGTCACCGTATCTCCAGCACATTCAAGTCCCATATAACTTGCTACCGAAACAACTTTAATAACTGTAAAAACCGTATCCGCTTTTGTATTGGTTGTAGTAAATGAAAGATTTCCTGTACCCGAGGAAGCAACTAATCCAACTGCGGGATTACTAGAAAACCAACGAATTACTCCGCTCACTCCATTGGTAAGACTTGGGTTATACGCTAAAGGTATTGATGCTGTACTACCTATACAATAATATTGATCAGCAACAGGAGTTGTAACCAACTTGGGCAATTGAAAAATATTAGCTGACGCCGTGTCTTTACAGCCGTTATTTGAGTTACCAACAGCAAAAAATTTATTAGTATAATTTAATAATGTAGAAGGTGTGAATGTTAAAAGCCCCGAACCAACAATATTTGCAGGATTTACTATAGTATCTTTATACCAAGTTTGACTTGGAGATGTAACTGTTCCTGCAAGATAATTTAGTGTTAATATTTGATTGACATTTGTACATAAATTAGTTAAAGCAGGTGTAATGTTGATTTGTGGTTTTTGTTTTAAATCGAATGTTAATGTATCTGTAATTAAACCCGGCGCTGAAGAACATATCCTATTTACCCCAGCAATAATTAAGTATTTCCTAAAGGCTTTAAATTTAATAGCAGGATATTGTACAGTACTATCACTAGCCTTCACATATTCATAATCAGTTTTAGGAATTTTATTTCCACTTGGATCTATAATTTGCCAATCAAATTTACTAATTGTACTATTGCCATTTGTGTAAGTTACTTTTGCTAATGCTGGAATAACTGTAGAACTTGCACCTGGCAATAAAGGCAATACGGGTGCGCCTATAGTTGTAATGTCTTGTGCAAAATCTATTACAAAGCTAGCCGAATCCAAACATATTGAAGTGTCCTGAGGTATAAAAGTAACTGTTGGATCACCAATCACCATAAGATCCCTACAGGCAGTAACAGGTCCACAAGAGTTAGTCACAGTTAAACATACTGTATACTTTGTAGCAGTATCAAATATAATATGTGGATTAACATCAGTTAATTTTGTTCCATCAACTAATTGATAAGTACCCCCAGTTATAGTCCATAAATATTTTGCCAATGTACAAGGAGCTGTCAAAGTATTAGAAAGATTTTTTAAAATAACTTTTGTTCCTTTACAAACTGTTGTTGTTGAATCTGTAGGATTTAAAAATGAAAATTTAGGTATTGCTGGCGCTTCTATACATACAGAGTCAATATATACAGTAGGACCACATGCATTTTGATCTATTAAAGATGCCTGTAATTTTATCTTATGAAATCCAAGAATATTTGTGAATGGTGGTCCATATTTAAAATTAGGATAATTAGGAAATGCACTTGAATTAAAACCTGAGCCATAATTTATGGGTGGTGAAAAAACCGGATCAGACGGCCGTTTATAAAACCATTCAAAATAGGTGCTATCCTTACAAAGACTACCACTAACCAATGAACCTGGTGTAGAAATATTATTGAAAGTAATTGTACTAAATTGACAGGCCGAATCAGGAGCTGTATATTTTGCAATGGGTTTTAGATTTACAATTACAGACGATTCAAGCCTTCCTAAAGTATCATTTAACGAAAAACAAATATTTTCATCTAATTGAACTAAAATCAGCACTTTGAATATACCACCGTTTTGACCACATGATGTAGTATTGTATAAGTGAGATACATAAGGACTTTTTAATAATTGGTATTGTGTATAAGAATCAAATTGACCATCTCCCCAAACAAATTTATATTTTGCGTTTGGATAATTTGTTGCAATACCGTTATTAACAGAAGTGTCTATATAATATTTAACTGAATCAGGTAAACATATTTTTTCTGAAGATAAATTATTTAATCCTTTTGTATTTGTAGTATTAAGTACAACTAATCTTCTTTCAGCAATCGTATCCCCTGTAATAAGATCAATTACCTTTATAGAATAATTATTATAACCAGTAGTATTAAATAATACGGTAAAGCTAGTTGTACTTAAATCTCCTGAAGGAAAAAGTGTTACAGGATTTGTACTCTTTGTAATATTATTTTCTTCAACACAGTAATAATCATACTTAGTATAATCTGTATTAAAACCTATACCCATTGTATAGCTTTTGTCCTTGCCATTAGATGTTGTACCATATAATGTATCAGAGCATGCTGATGAATTACTATTTAATGAATAAAAATGAGGACTTACTGCTGTACCACTTTGAATTTGAAATGACGGGCTAACATTTGAAATAATTGAATACGAAGCTGGATTTAAACTATCTACAGCTGTTACTCTTACCCGATAGCCAGATCCATTTGGAATACTTAATGGCAGTGTTGCATTTATAAAAGAGGTAAAATGTTTTCTAACAATATTTAAAACTGTTGGATTAGCAAAGCTTCCACTAGCATCTGACAATTCTAAAGTAAATTTATTGGTGAGTTTGAATGGATAAGTAGAACTCATCCAAACAGAAATTGAAGATCCTTTGATAAATTTTGCACCTGCAGGAAAATTCGAAATCGTTATTTGCGCACTTGATTCCTTTGAGAATATAAATCCCAAACAAAGCAATAGTAATAATATTTTTAAAAATTTATTCAAAATCTATCTTATTAAAATCTATTAAAACATTTTGGCACTTTATTCGTTTCTGGATCCTTACTTAAATTCATAACCATTGACAACTCAAATCCGCCCCTACTTTGTGTTGCAGTAGCCAATGATGATAAGTTAATATCATAGCTTAACCCAACTTGTAAGTTGCCATTATTAATGCCTAAATAAGGAATCATTGCATCTTTGTTCCGCAAATACAATCCGGTAAACAAAGTTGTTTCAAATGCATTAACTTGAATATTTGACTCTAAAGTTGCCCCCACCATTATTTCTGTAGCTAATGCCGATTGCATATACAATGAACTAAAATATAATCTTGCATATTCATGCACTGGTAAATTGTATCCTCCATGTAAACTAATTCTCGACTGTAATCTATTTTCAGCACCGGTAATTGATTCATTGGGGCGGGTAATATGATAATAAGAAGCACCTACATACCATTGATGTTGATTGCTATTCATACCAGAATACAACATACCCGTTGCTAAATCGGCATAGTTTAGTGTAAAACCATTTATAGGCTCTCCATTTGCTAATGATACATCAAAACCACTTGGGGTGAATTGTCGGGAAAAAACAAACCGGCTATAATCTACCCGCTTACTTACTATAGTAGCCTGAAAACCTAATCCTAACTTATGGTATCCATCCTGATCAAGGCCCTTATTATATGCCAAAGATATAGTTCCATAGTTCGACTTTAACCCTTGATTATTTGAATGATCCATCGTACCCATAAACCCTAAACCAAATACATCTCGTTTAGGTATCATTTTATTGAGAATCTGAAAATCACACGCAACGGATGCCGTTGTAAAAGGGGTACTTACTGTTCTCCATTGATTTCTATAGGTAGTAGACAATCTTGCCGTCCCACTAAATAATCCGGTATTTGCGGGATTCAATAACATCGGTGATGCATAAAATTGCGAGTAGTGCGGATCCTGCGCCATCGTCAACACTGGTATTGTAATAAATACCATACATATCAACCCCATTGCAATAAACCTTTGCAATAAATTTTCGGTTAATATATTTTGTTTTAGCAGCATGAATAATTTGTTCTTTTATTTTTTTAGACGCAATCATGGCGTCTCTACTTTTTTAATTTTTAACCATCCTCCATTGCAATGACAATTCCATTGAACTAGCTGGCATTGTACTTTTTCTTAATCCATTAATTTGAATGTCGTAAGTGAGACCTAATTTAAACTGCTTGAACTCACCAAATATCATTGGTGCAATTACATCACCAGTTCTATACCACAAGCCCAAACCAATCATATCGGCCTCAACATCATCCTCCTCCACTAATCGAGCAAGAGATACTCCACTTACTAAATAATCAGTACTAGCTTGTGATTGATACAACATTTTTACATTCATCAATAAATTACCATACATATATTTTTGTATGCTAGCCTGTGCCGAATACCGCATGGGTACAACTTCTTTACTATCATACAAAAATGATTGCAGTGGTTGATTTAAATTAAATGCCGATATTCCTAAATCAAAAAATGTACCTTCACTTTCATTATTATAACAATACAATAAACCCGCACCAGTAGTCAAATAAGGCTTTACGCTTCCTAATCCCAACTCACCATTGGGTAACGACAAATCAAAGCCAGCATCAGTAAATTGTGTTTCAGTAGACAATGAAGAAAAATCGATTTTTCGGTTACCATATCCAATACTCATTCCTAATCCTAGCGTTTGATCTCCTTTGAAATTTAATGCAACATGATAGGATGATGTAGCCGTTATAAAATTTGTTTGAAACGCGCCCTTCATAGATTTATCGGTCACAAACTGAATACCCATATTAAATGGATTTTGTGTAAGCACCTCCTCGTTAAACAACTTGGTATCTGCTGCAAGCAATGAAGTACTATACGGACTTCCCAAACTACTCCATTGTTGCCTTAAATTTGCCATAACCCTTGTTTTACCATTAAACACACCTGTAAATGCAGGATTAACAATAAATGGTGCAGAAGAAAACTGCGTAAAATGCGGCTCTTGTGCCCAAACACCAACCGTTGAGAATACCATGAGTCCCAATACAATGTATTTTTGTATGTATGCTAAACAACTCATCGCACTAAAATAACAGTTCCTGTTTTGGTAATTATTTGATCATCAACATCTAAAGCTTCTACCATCCAAGTATAGGTTTCTACAGGCTGGTTAGTTCCACGCAATGTACCATCCCATCCATCCCCTATTTTACTTGTTTGAAATACAATTTGCCCCCATCTATTGAAAACCCTAAACGTCTTTAAACGATTAATGCCGGAAAATATTGGCGTCAACCGGTCATTTTTTCCATCTCCGTTCGGGGAAAATAAATCAGGTACAAAAATTTGCTTTTCGCTAAACACACGCACCAATAAGGTATCTGTAAATGAACACCCTTCCATAGTTGTTACCTGCACTAAATATTGTTGCGTAGATGTATAATTAAATACAGGATTATATACAATTGCATCACTCAACCCTGAAGAAGGTATCCAATTATACCTTGCAGACAATAAATTTCTTGCAGACAATGAAATGTCTTTTGACTTAACAGCATTAATCGTTGAATACCTCACCCCAATTGTTTCAGGTTGTATACTAATACGTTTAATTTGAGCATGCGCTAATTGTGGACAATTTTTCGGCGTAATAGAGAGCTGAACGTCATAAATTCCAGATTTAATAAATTGATGATTTGGATTTGTTTCAATTGAACTATCCCCATCACCAAATGTCCAACGATATTTTATTGAACCACTTAAATTTACCAACGACTCATTAGTAAATTCAGTAGACAACCCAACACAAGTTTTATTGAAACTAAACCCTGCAAATGGCTTCATTAATTTATTCAATTGTACACTATTTGCTGCCAATGCAGAACAAGAAAATTCATTAATTAGTCGAACACTATATACACCTGTTTCGGCTGCGTTATAAATTTGTGCATTTGCACCTGAAATAGCAGTGCCATTGTAATACCACTGATAGCTACTTGTTCCAGATGTTGCTAATCGAATAAAACTTCCTTCACAAAAGTTTGTATCTACAGGTATAGCAATCGTACCCGATGGAGTAGGATTTACATATACATAACTTGCATATTCTGCTCTACAATTATTATTCGAAATTGCCAGAAGTGTTATCTTATACGTACCCGGAGCACTAAAAGAATAACCTAAATTTTCATTGTCAGAAGTTGCTCTTCCATCACCTAAATCCCAATTAAACTTCATACTACCTTCACTCAATGTGCTCTTATTCATTAGCTCAAACCAATTACCTGCAAAACACTGTGTTACACTATTAATGTCGAAGTTTACTCGTGGACTAGCATAAACATTTACAACTTTAGTGATACTATCTTTACAACCCTGTTCACTCGTTTCTATCAATGTAACAGCGTATACTCCATTCGAGAAATAACTGTATTTAGGACTAATTGCTCCAGAGTTAATGCCATCTCCAAAATGCCAAGTAGGTGAAAGCGATCCCGAAGTAATACTGCTAGAATTAATAAATACAAATTGATTACCCGATAAACACTGATTAAATTCATTTACTGAAAACTGTACTACCGGCTTAGGTAAAATAGAAATGTTAATCAACCTACTTGTATCAGCATTGCCACTGCTATTCGACACAATTAAAAAATAGGTCCCAGAACTAAGTGCAGTATAATTACTCTGATTAGCGCCTACTATAGCTTGTCCGTTTTTATACCATTGATAAAAATCAGCAATTCCGCCTTTTAATCGAACTTCACTATTTTCTCCGCAGTTTATTAAAGGATCGAGTACAACAACCGAAGTATCTAAAACAATAACAGGCTGCGTAAATGCATGTACACTTATCAGCATCAATATTGCTATGAGAGGATATTTAAGCATATGAAAATAATTCACATGTGGATTTAAATTGAATCAATTGGCCAATTAAGTCAACGATTAGAAATAGTAGATTTGTTAATTCAATAAGTTGCTGGTTTTGATATTTGTATTTTTTAAATATGACTCTCATCACAAAGATAACTGATGTGAATCAGATATAATATTTATTTTATTGATAAGTTTTTGTTAATGTAATTATTCATACGCCTGTTAGTTGGTTATTAGGATTTAATTGGGATTTAGTATAATTGAACCGTTTATATTGAATAAATGTTCAATAAACCCATCTTAGCTACAATCAATAATGTAATAAGATACACCTTTTCAAATTAATGCAGCTTTAAAATCTTATCAAAGCCTTAACCATTAATCCAACAAACAGTATCAATAGATTACGGTAAATTTGTGGCAAAGCCATCTGCATGTTGATTGAAGTAGACCAATTATGTAAAAAATACGGTGAACAAAAAGCTGTTGACAACGTATCATTCTCCTTAAACAAAGGCGAAATAGTGGGTTTTTTAGGCCCAAATGGTGCGGGGAAAAGCACTACGATGAAAATGATTACCGGTTTTTTACAACCCAATTCCGGTAGTATTAAAATTAGTGGGCTCTCAATTAACCAGCATCCAATTGAATGTAAACAAAAAATCGGCTATTTGGCAGAAGCCAACCCACTTTATTTTGATATGTATGTTAAAGAATACCTTCGCTTTATTGCCGGTGTTCACCAATTACCACATGCAGCTGAATCAATTTACCAAATTATTCAAAAAGTTGGTCTGCAAGTGGAGCAACATAAAAAAATCGGACAATTATCTAAAGGCTATAAACAAAGAGTTGGCCTAGCCGCCGCATTAATTCATCAACCAGAAGTATTAATATTAGATGAGCCTACAACTGGTCTCGATCCAAATCAGATTATTGAAATTCGCAATTTAATCAAAGAAGAAGGCCAAAATAAAGCAGTACTTTTCTCCAGCCATATATTGCAAGAGGTAGAAGCCATTTGTAGTAGGGTGATTATCATTAATAAAGGCAAAATTGTAGCCAATGATTCATTAGAAAATGTAAAAGCCAACCATTCTTTAGAAGAGGTTTTCCGGACTTTAACCGTTAACCCAAGTGTATAAACTACATATTACGTATCTTCGAACCATTAAACAAACAATAAAAAATGAGTCACATTATTGAAGTACATGCCAGACAAATTCTGGACAGCCGCGGTAATCCTACAGTTGAAGTAGATGTTTTAACAGATGATGGAGCAATAGGCAGAGCTGCTGTTCCTAGTGGAGCAAGTACAGGAATTCATGAAGCAGTTGAATTACGCGACAACGATAAATCAACTTATGTAGGTAAGGGTGTATTACAAGCTGTAAAAAACGTAAATGAAATAATTGCTGAGTCTATCGTAGGATATGATGTTACAGAACAAGCGGCTATAGATCAGGCTATGATTGAATTAGATGGCACCCCTAATAAAGGCAAATTAGGTGCCAATGCAATTCTTGCAGTTAGTATGGCTGTTGCAAAAGCTGCTGCTGATGAGGCCTCTTTACCACTTTTCCGTTACATAGGTGGTACCAATGCCAGAACGTTACCCATTCCAATGATGAATATATTGAATGGTGGTGCTCATGCTGATAATAAAATTGATTTCCAAGAATTTATGATTATGCCTGTTGGTGCACCTTCTTTTAGTGAGGGATTGCGTTGGGGTGTAGAAATTTTTCATACACTCAAAGGTGTATTGAAGAAAAAAGGATACAGCACCAATGTGGGTGATGAAGGTGGTTTTGCGCCAAATATTCAAAGTAATGAAGAAGCCATTGAAACCGTATTAGAGTCTATCCAAGCTGCCGGTTACAAAACAGGTTCTCAAATTGTTATTGCAATGGATGCTGCCAACAGCGAATTATGGAACAGCGAAAAGAAAAAATATGTTTTCCATAAAAGCGATGGCAAAGAAATGAGCAGCGATGAACTTGTGAAATACTGGGAAAGCTGGGTAAACCAATACCCTATTGTTTCTATTGAAGATGGAATGGCTGAAGATGACTGGGATGGCTGGAAAGCACTTACCCAAGCAGTAGGCAACAAATGCCAATTAGTAGGTGATGATTTATTTGTTACCAATGTAGAACGTTTACAACAAGGAATCGACAAAAAAATAGCCAATGGTTTATTGGTAAAAGTAAACCAAATTGGAACTGTTACTGAAACGATTAATGCAGTATCGCTTGCCCAGCATAATGGCTATAACACCATTATGAGCCACAGAAGTGGGGAAACAGAAGATACTACTATTGCAGATTTAGCAGTAGCTTTAAATTGCGGACAAATTAAAACAGGTTCTGCTTCGCGTACCGACCGTATGGCTAAATACAACCAATTAATACGCATCGAAGAATTATTAGGAGAAACAGGAATATATCCTGTAGGAAAATTGAAATTTGGCAATAAATAACCCATTTTTCAACGCTTCTTTTATATATTCAATTGGCAGATAAAGGTTTATTACTACTTTTATCTGCCATTTTTATTGGAAGAAACAATTATCATCTAAATAAATACATGAAAATGCCCTAAAAATGATTGTATCTCAACTGCAATAGTATTTAAGCAGTTTCACATTTGTCAGTTAGCATTCAATAAGAAAGGGCGAAAATTCAAAAATAATTACATATGAAAAATTTAACAAATATCATTACTAATAAATATGTATTGGTATTGTTGTTTTTTATTGTTTGGATGATGTTTTTTGACCAAAGGGACTTTTTTGAACAAAAAACCCAAAAGGATGAACTAGAAAAATTGGAGAAGAAAAAAGCCTATTACATCCAAGAAATCGAAAAAACTAAAAAAGAATTAGGTGATTTAGAAAACAACCCGGAAACACTGGAGAAATATGCCAGAGAACGATATTTAATGAAAAAAGATGGAGAAGATATTTTTATAATTGAAGATTCTGCCAATGACAAAAAATAATTCAATCCGAAAAACGTTGTACCCGTTTTTATATAATAAAAATGAAAGCTTGCAATATTTTAACTGCATCTTCGTTTTTATAGTATCCCGTATCCTCTTATTTACGCAGAAAAACTGCTTATGAACCATTTTAAAGAAGAGGAATTAATTATGTATCTGTACAATGATTGCCCGTCTGCATTAACTGCAGCGATTAATAAGGCTATTCAAGATGATGCTGATCTTAAAAACAGATTAGAAACGCTGAAAAGGTCTATGGAGCAAATGGATAAGGTTAAACTGACCGCTCCCTCCGAAGAAACCATTAAAGCAATAATGGAGTATGCAGCCAAGTCAGTCAAGAAAGATTCATGACCAAAAAAGAGCGATATCAATACATCATTGATTATTTCTTAGCAACTTCTCCTGTGGCCGAGACAGAATTGCTGTATGACAATCCTTTTCAGTTATTGGTAGCAGTCATTTTATCGGCACAGTGTACCGACAAGAGAGTTAATTTAACTACGCCAGCAATTTTTGGTAAATATCCTAACCCGGAAACAATGGCTAAAGCCGAATTCGATGATTTGTTTCCCATCATTAAAAGTATCTCCTACCCCAATAACAAAACCAAGCACTTAATTGGGATGGCCAATATGTTACTCAATGAATTCAATGGTGAAGTACCAATGACTGTAAATGAATTGGTAAAGCTGCCAGGTGTAGGCAGAAAAACAGCGAATGTTATAACAAGTGTAATTGATGAACAACCCAATATGGCTGTTGATACCCATGTTTTTAGGGTAAGTCATCGGTTGAATTTAGTCAGTAAAAAAGCTACAACCCCATTAGCTGTAGAAAAAGAACTCATCAAATATATACCCGAAATGTATGTGCACCGAGCACATCATTGGCTTATTTTACACGGCCGCTATACCTGTTTGGCCCGTAACCCAAAATGTAACGAATGTGGCTTAATTGATATGTGTACTTCTAAAGAAAAAATCAAAACTCAACAGCCCTAATTTAGAACGACTTTTTACGCTTTACGCTTTTATTTACCAAATCATACGAATCATCAATCATTTCATGCAGTTGTTTATTGGTAAGCCTACCATTTACCACAACTGTATTCCAATGCTTTTTGTTCATATGATATCCTGGTAATACAGCATCAGCAAATTCTTCTCTCAAATCTATAGCTCTATCAGGTGCGCATTTTACATTAAACTGCACCGGATGATGATCCATAAAACTCAATAAAAATATTTTATTATTTACTTTATATACCAATACATCAGGACCAAAAGGCAATGTTTCTTCAACATTTGGTTTACTTAAACAATAATATCGAATTTCTTCTATATGCATATTAAATTAAATAATATTTGTTGATTATTTTATATTTTTGCTAAATTTGTATAATTTTTATATTTTTTATTTAAAATTCATCAACAATGAATAAACAAATTTTAGTACTCTTTTTTGTACTCTTTCAAATTTCAAATTCGTTTGGTCAACAAAAATCTAATGAAAAGTTAGACAAAATTATTAAACGAGATTATACAATAATAGAAGCCGTAATTACAAAAATGTCGTCGAGTATAATTGAATACAAATTGCCAAACGAATCGTTAGTCAACGTAATTGATGTTAAAGACATTGCCAAAATTAATTTTGCCAATGGTAAAACACAATCATTTAACATCAGTGAATCATCAACATCTAATACTGACAATTCAGCTTCTTCACCAAGTAGTAGTCAACCATATAAATCAGAGGGCGCTAATGTGAATAGCCCCATAGCTCATCAACCTATTAAACAGAATACAATTGCAATTTTGCCAGTACCATTTGTAAATACTGAATCACAATTCTCATCTGAAGAAATGGCTAAATTAGCCCAAACAGATTTATTCAATTCATTTTCCGAAAAAGCAGCAAATATTGCCCCTTTATGCGTTCAGGATTTAAGAACAACAAATTCTCTATTAAAAAAGGCGGGTATCAATTATAGCAATGTAGATGAAACGCCTGTTGCAGAATTACAACAAATTTTAGGAGTAGACCATTTAGTTGCTGTAAAAGCGTCTTACTTTATAGTTCGAAAAAACAGTACGACAAAACAAGAAATTGGAAAAATTGATGTCAAAGACAATAAAATCAGAACCGACGATTTTTCTTCTACTTTCACTAATGAAATTAGAGAATACAGATATACCATGTATTTCGATATCTTTAAGAATACAGAAAAGATATATTCGCAAACACGCAAACCATTTTTTGATGAACAAAACAGTTGGTTAGATGCGATGAACTATATGCTTAAAAGATGTCCTATTTACAATAAAAAATAGGGACATATCATACCATAAAAAAAGCTGATTCAATGGAATCAGCTTTTTTTATGGTATGATATTTAGTTTAATGGACTAACCCAACATTTTGGTTAATACATCTACCAATTCACCTTTTGTAATTGGCACTCCCATTATCTTATTAAATCCTTTTGCATCAACCATGTATTGATCACGAATGATTTTTATAAGTTGACCATTATTGATTTCGGGAATCAACACTTGCTCAAAATTATTGATTATTTCCCCTAAATTTTTAGGGAATGGTCTTAAATAACGAATATGTGCATGGCTTACAGACTTACCTTTTGCTTGTAATTCCAATACTGCACTTTTTATTGCACCATAGGTAGATCCCCAACCTAATACCAATACTTTGCCTTTTTCAGCACCGCTGTCGATTGTTTGTAATGGAATATAATCAGCTACTTTATCAACCTTTGCTTGTCTAATATTTACCATATGCTGGTGATTATCTGCATCGTAGCTGATATTGCCAGTTATGTCTTGTTTTTCTAATCCACCTACACGGTGTTCTAAACCAGCAGTACCAGGTACAGCCCAAGGACGTGCTAATTTTTCATCACGCTTGTACGGTTGGTATTTTTCCTCTCCTTCTGCCAATGCTTTCTTGAAGGCAACTTCTATAGGCTTCAGGTCTTTTGATTGAGGGAATTTCCATGGCTCTGCACCATTGGCAATATATCCATCGCTCAATAATATAACTGGCGTCATATGTTGAACGGCAATTCTCACTGCTTCATATGCTACTTCAAAACAATCACTTGGTGTAGAAGAAGCAATTACTGGCATAGGACATTCGCCATTTCTGCCATAATATGCCTGCATCAAATCACTTTGCTCGGTTTTGGTAGGTAATCCTGTAGATGGGCCACCTCTCTGTATATTTACAATAACCAATGGTATTTCTAACATTACTGCTAAGCCCATTGCTTCTGTTTTCAACGCCATTCCTGGACCCGATGTAGTGGTAACTCCTAATGAGCCGCCATAGCTTGCACCGATTGCAGAAGAAATACCAGCAATTTCGTCTTCTGCCTGAAATGTTTTTACACCAAAAGATTTTAACTTACTTAAATCATGCAAAATATCAGTAGCCGGAGTGATTGGGTAAGAACCTAAAAACAATGGCAGTCCACTTTTTTCACTAGCTGCTACCAAACCCATTGCCAATGCTTGGTTTCCCATAATACTTCTATAGGTACCTGGTTCCATTTTAGCCTTCTCTACAGTGTAACGAGAAGTAAATGTTTCCGTAGTATCTCCATAGTTGTAACCAGCTTGTAATACTTTAATATTACTTTGTAGAATACTATCTTTCTTGCCAAATTTCTCTTTTAAGAAATCTATTGTATTTGCTAAATCTCTATTGTACATCCAATATACATAACCCAAAACAAACATGTTTTTAGCACGATCTCTCTCCTTAACCCCTAAATCTGTAAACTCTTTTAACGCTTCACGTGTAAGTTTGGTTACATCTATTTTAATTACTTCAAAACTATCTAAACTGCCATTTTCTAAAGGGTTAACCCCTTCGGCATAATTGGCAAGTCTTAAATTTTTACTATCAAATCCATCAATATTTACAATGATTTTACCACCTGGCTTAATTGCTTTTAAATTAACTTTCAAAGCCGCGGCATTCATCGCTACCAATACATCTGCAATATCTCCGGGAGTATACACTTCATTTGAAGAAAAATGTAACTGAAATCCACTCACCCCTGGCACTGTACCGATTGGGGCTCTGATTTCTGCTGGAAAATCAGGGAAAGTGGCTAAATCAATCCCCATTAGGGCAGTGTTATTGGTAAATTGCTGACCAGTTAACTGCATACCGTCACCACTGTCTCCAGCAAACTTAATAACTACGTCTTTTAGAACTTCTTCTTTATTACTCATCAATTCAATTTGTGGTGGTAAAGATACAATTTCTCTTGAGCTTTTTTCTGCCCTTTCGTCATCTTTTATATTTTTTTGAGAAATAAGCATTTTATTTGCTATATGTTTCTTGGAATATTTAATTAAGCGAAATGATTATGTCAACGAAAAAGGTGGTTGAGGGGAGTTCTGTTAGCAGTAAGTTCATAAAAAGTGTACATGAAAGGATGAAAACAATATTGAGCCGTTTTTTTGTGGGGTTGATTTTTTGCTTAATAAGCTGTGATAATACCCTGAATTCAAATAGTAATACAAAAGATTCAACAAGCCCGGTACACAAAACGATAAAAGAATATAACACTTCGAAAATAAGTGATACTGGAACGCAAATTAATAAAGAAATTATTCAGCCACCATTTGTACATGATAGTAACAAACAATATATCTACCTCACCTTTGATGATGGACCTCAACATGGCACTACCGGCTGTATGCAGGTTTGTAGAGAATTAGCCGTTAAAGCTACTTTTTTTATGATTGGAGCTCATGTTATTGGTCGGCAAGATGGTCGTTCAATCATCAACCAAATCAAAGAAAGTTATCCGCAATTTTTATTGGCCAACCACAGTTTTAGCCATGCTAGTGGAAAGTATAATTATTACTATAGTCATCCAAACATGTCATTTGCTGATTTTCTGAAAACACAAGACACTTTAGCAGCTCCATTCAAAATAGGCCGTTTACCCGGCAATAATGCATGGGTTTTATCTGATACAATGCGCGCCAGTAAATTGGTAAAGCCCGTATGTTTAAAATTAGATAGCGCGGGGTATCATATATTTGGGTGGGATTCGGAATGGATGTTTGACCACTTAGATGCTCGCCCTGTTCAATCTGCCGAAAAAATGGCCAAGCAGATCACTTACCTTCTTGAAGACAATGCATTATTTACAAAAAATCATCTGGTATTACTTACACATGACAGAATGTTTCAAAGAGCTGCCGATCTAGACTCACTTAAAAAAATGATTTCAATTTTAAAAGAAAACCCGAAATATGTTTTTGAAACTATCGATCACTATCCGGGTAACTAACAATGTTTCGTTAAAATTTTAACGAACTGTTTGAAGTATTTTAATTTTACATTCTTTACTGTAAATTTGATAATCAATAAATTCAACAACCAATATGGCACTTTTTAAATCGGGAAATCCCACGCTAACTGATAAAATTTTCAACAAGAGTTTAGAATTAGATGCTAGTTTACAGGGCACTATGACTGTAAAAGGCGCCATCAATAAGTTTGGCTTTATGATGTTATTGCTATTAGCAGGCGCTGCATTTAACTGGCATTTGTTCTATGAACATAAAGCTCCTACAATGATGACGCTAATGATGGTGGGGGTTTTTGGCGGATTAATCACTGGCTTAGTGATAAGCTTTAAACCAAATTGGGCACAGTATTTAGCTCCGTTATATGCATTATTAGAAGGCTTGTTTATTGGAGGTATTTCAGCAGTTTTAAATGAAGCTTTTGCAAAAGCTTATCCCGGACTAATCATGCAAGCTGTTGGATTAACTTTTGGCGTAGCGTTCTCCATGTTTATCCTATATAACTTTAGAATAATTAAAGCAACAGAACGCTTTAAGTCAGTAATAATAACTGCCACTTTGGGTATTGCAATTTTTTACTTGATTTCAATGGTATTGGGCTTTTTCGGAGTAAATATTGGATTCATGACTGATAGTAGCATGTTAAGCATAGGCATCAGCTTATTTGTAGTTGCCATTGCAGCATTGAACTTAATATTAGATTTCGATATGATTGAAAAAGGTGCGGAAAGTGGTGCACCAAAATTTATGGAATGGTATGGTGCATTTGGTTTAATGATAACCATCGTTTGGTTATACATTGAAATACTTAAATTATTAAGTAAGTTGGCTAGTAGAGACTAATGATTTGATATATTTTTTGGAAGCCTCTCTTACAACAAGAGAGGCTTTTTTATTGATTATTAGCCGCTTAATTCTTTTTCAAGAAAATAATTAGAACTAACTTACAGGCAAATTAAAAATGGCGGAATAATGGAATTTGATCCACAAGGTGTTAGCAACGAAGAGCTTATTCATTTATACAAAAATTTATTATTACCTCGGTTAATTGAAGAGAAAATGTTGGTGTTGCTCCGACAAGGAAAAATCAGTAAATGGTTTAGTGGAATTGGGCAAGAAGCAATATCAGTAGGTGTTACTTTAGCATTAGATCCTACAGAGTGGGTGATGCCTTTACATAGAAATCTAGGTGTATTTACTGCGCGGAATATGCCGCTGCACAAATTGTTTATGCAATGGCAGGGCAATAAAGATGGCTATAGTAAAGGACGCGAAAGAAGTTTTCATTTTGGCACCAAAGAACATTTTATCTGCGGTATGATTTCCCATTTGGGTCCGCAGTTGGCTATTGCAGATGGTGTAGCACTTTCTCATCAACTTAAAAATGAACAAAAAGTTGCAGTAGCTTTTTCTGGTGATGGTGGCACTAGTGAAGGAGATTTTCATGAAGCTATGAATGTAGCAGCTGTATGGGATTTACCCGTAATTTTTATTATCGAAAACAATGGTTACGGCTTAAGTACTCCCGTACATGAACAATATCGCTGCAATGATTTAGTAGACAAAGCCAAGGGCTATGGTATTGAAGGTATTCAAATAGACGGCAATAACATTTTAACTGTTTATAGTGCTATTAAAAAAATACGCGCATTCTGTATAGCAAATAGTAAACCCTTCTTCATAGAATGTAAAACATTTAGAATGCGTGGTCACGAAGAAGCTAGTGGTACAAAATATGTTCCACCCGGATTATTTGAAGAATGGAGTAAAAAAGATCCCATCAATAATTTTGAATTGTACTTACAAAACCACAATATTATTTCAAAAGTAGAAGTAATTGGCATTAGAAATAATATTAAAGAATTGATTGAGACCGAATTGGCAATTGCATATGATGCAGCACCAATTGAAGTGAATTCCACTTTTGAATTGGCCGATGTTTATGCTCCTTATACACCAGATCCTTTATTAATTGAACCGGTTGGTCAATCGCGCGAAGCCCGTTTTATCGACGCAATTTCAGAAGGTTTACAACAAAGCATGCAACAATATCCCGATATGGTTATAATGGGACAAGATATTGCAGAATATGGTGGTGCCTTTAAAATTACCGATGGATTTGTTGAACAATTTGGTAAAGCACGAATTCGTAATACGCCTATTTGTGAAAGTGCTATTGTGGGTGCTTGTTTAGGAATGAGCCTTACAGGTACTAAATCAATTATGGAAATGCAATTTGCCGACTTTGTAACGGTTGGGTTCAACCAAATTGTAAACAACCTGGCTAAAATTCATTACCGTTGGGGACAAAATGCCGATGTAGTTATTAGAATGCCTACAGGTGGTGGAGTTGGGGCTGGTCCTTTTCATTCGCAAAGTAATGAAGCATGGTTTACCCATGTACCCGGATTAAAAGTGGTTTACCCCGCTACTCCTTACGATGCAAAAGGTTTATTAATTGCAGCGATTAACGACCCAAACCCCGTTTTATTCTTCGAGCACAAAGCTATGTACAGAAGCATCAATGGCATGTTGCCTTCATCTTATTACGAAGTAGAAATTGGCAAGGCAAAACTTATTCAATCGGGTACAGATATTACTATTATCACCTATGGAATGGGCGTACATTGGGCCATGGAATTTCAACATACACATCCCGAAGTTTCTTTGCACATACTTGATCTAAGAACATTACTGCCACTAGATTATAACGCCATAAGGGAAGCCGTTCAACAAACAGGCAAAGTGCTTTTATTACATGAAGATACTTTAATTGGAGGCCTTGGGGGTGAAATTAGTGCATGGATCAGTGAACATTGTTTTGAATGGTTGGATGCGCCAATTCTTCGCTGCGCATCACTCGATACACCTATTCCTTTTAATATTGAGTTAGAGAAAAATTTTATGGCAAAAAGCCGCCTAGCTTCTACTATTGAACAACTAATGAATTACTAATTGACCAATAAATTTTGTACCATGTTGATTGTAAAAAAATATATCGTAATCATTGCCTGCTGTTTTGTTTCACTGCAATTAGTTGCACAAAATAATCCCAATGCACAATATCGTACGCCGGTTTTTTTAGATTCAATGCGAGCACAAAAAATAAAAGCAGTAATGCCCGTTGTTCGTAAAATGTACAACGATTTTGCATTAACCAACCATATTCCAGGTTATGCCTTTGGCATTCTATTAGATGGCAAATTATTGTTTGCTGGTAGTGATGGTTATTCAGATATTGCCAATAAAATACCAGCTACTACACAGTCTATGTTTCGGATTGCATCTATGAGCAAAAGCTTTACCGCTATGGCTATTGTACAACTTAGAGATGCAGGCAAATTGCAGTTGGACGAACCCGTTTCCACCTATATCCCTGCGCTAAAAAACCAGGGATTAACTAAAGATGCAGCCGAAATAACCATCCGTCAGCTACTTACCCACTCTGCCGGTTTTCCTGAAGACAACCCTTGGGGCGACAGGCAATTAGCAGATACCGATGAGGAGTTGATTGAATTATTTAAAAAGGGAATCAGTTTTTCAAATGTTAACGGCACCAATTACGAATACAGCAATGTTGGTTTTGCTACTTTGGGTTATATCATTAAAAAAATTACGGGCATACCTTACGGCGAGTATATTCGCCAACATATTTGGAAACCCTTGAATATGCAAGCCGAATGGGAATACAGTAAAATTACGCCCAATATACTAGCTAAAGGATATCGGTGGATTAATAATGACTGGCAGGAAGAAGTTTTATTGCATGATGGTATTTATGGCGCAATGGGTGGAATGATCACTTCTATTGAATCATTCAGCAAATACATGGCGCTTCACCAATATGCATGGCCTGCAAGAAACAATGCAGAAAACAATATCATCAAAAGGAGTAGCCTGAGGGAGATGCACCAACCTTGGAGATTTAATTCATTGAATCCAAGTTTTAAGTACACTAACGGAAGAATATGCCCTACTTCAACCGGATATGGATACGGCTTAGCCATTTTAAGGGATTGTGAGAATAAATTAATGGTGGGACATAGTGGCGGCTTGCCGGGCTTTGGCAGTAATTGGCGCATTTTGCCTGATTATGGAATTGGCGTATTATTTTTAGCCAATAACACTTATGCTCCAGCAGCAGCTATTAATTTAAGCGTAATTGACACACTGATTACATTGGCGGAACTTACACCAATCACCATTTTAGCTTCTTCTATTCTCACAAAAAGAAAAAATGAATTGGTGAAATTATTACCCAATTTTACACTTGCAGAAACCGCTGGCATTTTTGCTGAAAACTTCTTTGCCGATTATCTAATACAATCATTGCAAGCTGAAGCTAAAGCAATATATAGTGCCGCAGGAAAAATAATTTCGGTTGATGAAGTTATTGCCGAAAATCAGTTGCGCGGCTACTTTATACTACATGGCGTTCAAAAAAATATTAAAATCAGCTTTACATTAACACCAGAAAACCCCGGATTGATACAAGAATACCATATTAGTTTAATGAAGTAACGTGCTTCGTATTAAGCTGTACGGATTGCTTCTTTCAAGGTTTTTAAGACTTCTTCGCTGATATGACCAAACAATGATACACCCCTTGCTTTATTGTTAATAGCTACATGTATTGCTTCTGCCACCTGCTGGTAATCATTATCAAAATCAGGCAAATACAATCCTGCATAAAGTGGTATCTGGTCATGCAAGAAATGAACGCCCTCCTTTACCGCATCTCCTATCCATTTCACATCTTCCTGGTAAAATTTATTATACGTCATAGGAAATACTGCATCTAAATTCCAATTGGTCCAGTCTTGTCGAACTATTCTGCGAGCCACTTCTGGAGTAGGGAACACGGCTGCTGTTATTTTCTTTTGCTGTTGTTTGGCTACAACAGCAATTTGGTTTACTACATTGTTAATCGACTCGTACCGATATAACCTCCACGACAATGACGCATCCGGATAATCCATTACCAATGGATCTTTGCCGCTTATGGCCTTGTACTTTTCACGGCATGTATTACAATAACAAAAGTCGTATTGAGGCAATTCCATTCTTTGTTCAATCTTATATTGACTCCATAAATTTTTAGGTAAAATAACATCGCAGTACCTAATATAATCGAGGTGAATACCATCTACCCAATCGTTGGAAAGAATTCTTTCGGCTTCTTCCTTTAAGTATTCTTGTACTTCTGGTTTTGATGGGCATAACCAACGGTAATAATCTACATAGGGTGCAACTTCTACACATGATTTTCCCTCTCTTGAAACAGCATACCAATCAGGATGTGCAGCCATCAAATTTTTATCGCCTTTGTTCATCGTCCAATTCCAACAATGTGCTTCTAAGCCTGCTAATTTAGCTTCTGTGTAATGCTTTTCACTCAACCCGCCAAACAACAATCCGGTTATGCCAGCTGATTTATAGGATTGGTACCTTAGCTTTAATTCATCTGTTGTATCTTTTCCATCGGGATGAAGCCATACCCAATTTTTTAATTTCTTTTTCTTAATACTACTTGCAGCGGATGCTGATGCCGCCGTAAAAATTGTTGGCGCTGCAACAGTACCAATCAATGAGTTTTTTAAAAAATTTCTTCTGTTTGACATGTTGATGCGTAGTTATTAGAATTTAAATAAAACAATTGTTGTATTCTATCTTTAATCGATTAATCTGTAAAAGTTAAGTATCCCCACCGGTCTGGATAATGCATATCAATTACCCCCATTGGCGACCAAACCCAATTATTTTCCTTCATTGGCTTCCCATTCTCTTCCCTTTTTTTATAACTTCCATTTATTACATCAAATTGCCACTGAACCCTAGAAAAATTAATCCGCCAGGTTTGTTGTGTTAAAGGCAAATGGCTATTGATGTTTTTTTCGAATGTATTAATTGGAAATGCCATTTCTACTACCCAGCCCGTATCAACATCATTTGGCTGATTGATCGTGCCCATTTTACCTATTGCACAAGTTAATTTACTGGCATCCCATTTCATATCAAAATGACCTCCCTTTTTGTATGGCTTATTCATGAATAAATCCATAATTGTTCCATATGTATTTACTTCTATCTCATAGTAATTATCGGTATCATTGTCTGGATCTACAAATACTTCAAAATCATTATCGCGATAAATAATATCATCATGATTTAACAATGTGGCCATCATATTTGGCTCTTGCAATTGGGCAAGTATAAATAAAGTTGAATCGTTCCATAACATCTTAACCTTGGTTGTATATACTGGCAAAGCCATTGCGGCTCCTTCTATATCTACAAACAAGTTGCTCCATGTTGCATTATCCCATTCTTTTTTTTGAATGATGCCGTTAATTACTGGCGGTTTTTTGGCTCTATGTGCTTTATATACTTGAGGAGCCTCTCCATTTAAGGGTTGGGCAACTGAAACATTGGATAGGCTTATTAAAAAAATAGCTACTATAGCTTTCAACATAAATAAAAATATCGTACTAAAATATTTATAATAGCTGATACTACCTAAAGACTCATGTAATAGTTTCTATAATTTATGGTTGATTATTGTTAATTCTTCGCCTTTCCATCCTGGAAACAAAACAGCATTATTTTTTAATTGCAAATGATGGTTAGCAACTGTACTAAAAACCGATCTAAAATCAGTGGTTACCGGCAAATCTCTTTCGTCTTCTAAGTTTTCTTTTGCTAATATGGGTAAGTTATGGTATACTCTACCGCCCATCACATCATTGCCTAAAACAAACATACAACTTGCTCTTCCATGGTCTGTTCCGGCTGTTCCATTTTGATGGACTGTTCTTCCAAACTCTGTCATAGTCATCACTGCAACTTTGTGATGATATGCTGCAGTATCTTTCCAAAAAGCGGCTATGCTATCGCTAAGGTCTTTTAAGTTTCTGGCTAATAACCCGTTGGCTGTTCCTTGGTTAAAATGTGTATCCCATCCACCACTTTCTGCAAAAGCAATTTCAAGTCCAACATCCATTTTTATCAAAAAAGCAATTTGTTTTAAAGCATTTCCCAAAGAAGATGTTGGATACACAACACCATCTGACGGATGGTAGTTTTTCAAGTCGTTGCTGTTAAGCATTTTTAATGCGTCAAAACTTTCTTTGCCAGTTTTATTTAATAACTGATTAGATGTTTCATCATATAATTCTTCAAATGATTTTGCTGCAAGATTATTCAGTATTGAGTTGCCTTTTGTTTGAATCACTAAATCTTGCAAATTATTTACCGAAAGTGTAGCATGCTCACCATAAAAACTTCTGGGCTTTGCACTTGTAATACTAACTGCTTGAAAAGGATTGTTTTTTTGGTCTGACAAACCCATTGCCCTATTAAGCCAGCCGCTTGATGTGCCTTTATTAAAAGGCGTTCCCGACTCCATATAGTCTTGCGCATCAAAATGACTTCGGGTATTATTCGGACTTCCTACCCCATGCACAATCGCCAGCGATTTGTCATTAAAAAATGGGAATAAACTGTTTAAAGAAGGATGCAAGCCAAAGCGCTCATTTAAAGGAATTAATTGCCCCTCGGTACTGGCGGGGCTCATATATAATAATGGTCTGGCAGTTTTCAAATAGGCATCTGCATAGGGAGAAACAGCCATTAATCCGTCCATGGCACCCCGTTGAAAAATACAAACCAACGTTTTACCCTTCTCATTGTTTTTCTGCAATTGTGCAGCCTTGGCAACAAAGGAAGGAATTACACCTCCTATGCCTGTTGCAAAAATTGCCATTGCGCCCGATTTCATAAAAGCCCTTCTATTGGTCATATTATTTGTAATTATTTTATTTACGCTGAAACTCAGGTGAACCAATAATAATGCCAGCCACTTGGGCAATAGTATTGTTTACGCTATTAGAAAAATGCATAGTTGCCGATGATTTTATTGCGTTTAATTGATTGTTAGATCGGTGCTGCATTATTGAGTGCGAATGATTATTATTCATCCATTCAGCATTCAATTCAGTGGTATCTAGTTCAATTGCCATTTCATGATTTTTGGCAGCAAGGGTAATTTTTTGTTCAATTTGTATGTCTTTAATCAGTGGCAATAATCTATTGATGTTTTTTTGCAGATCTCTCGCTGGCAACAAAATGTCACTGTAAACATACAATGCAGCTTCGGCGCTTTCAGGTTCGTGGTAATGGTTGAGTTCTGCCCAATTCACTTTAATTCCAGGAATTTTTTGCGTTGCAAATGCTAAACCAAAATTCATTCTATTCACTAATGCTCCGGCATTGGTCCAGCTTACTGACTGATCGGGAAAACCAGTAGGAGCCTGATAATAATAAATTTTTTGACCCATTTTGTTGCACCAATTAAAAAGTTGATATGGTTGATGCACTTCAGCATTGGTTGCCCTTGCTGTACTAACAATATATTCAAAGGGAGATTTTACTTTATTATGGCTAATTGCTGCTTTCCAAAATTCAACTTGTTGCACCATAGTAAGTAATACACTTTTAATGTTACCATCGGTGGCAATAAAAGTGTTAGCCATTTGTTGCACTAATTGTATTGATGGAGTGTCTGCAACAAAATGTATTGCTAATTTTTTACAAATAAAATGAGCCGTTGAGGGATGCTTACCGAGCATTTGCAAAATATTTATACCCTCTTCAAAACCGCCGCCTTCTTTGAGTTTAGTGCCCAAAATTATTTTTTCTTTGGAATCATGTTTATCTGCCCTAAACATAAAATCATTTTCAAAAACAAATCCTTTATTAAGCAAAGTTTCCTTGCCAAATTTTTCAATCATTTTTTGCTGAGCAATCCCTTTATTGGCAGCAAGTGCCGGAGACAGTGTCCACCCTGTAAGCGCCCTGGCCAACTCAGTTACATCTTGTTGCGTATACCCTCCGTCAACACCTAGTGTATGTAATTCCATCACTTCTCGGGCAAAGTTTTCGTTGAGTCCTTCCTGCTGCTTAGCCTTTGCCAACTGTTTTATTTTTTTTGCTCGATTATTGTTACTGCTGTCTTGCTCCAAAAGATCCATTCTTCTTTGAATTCTTTTGTTGATTTTAGCTGTAACCATCGGATTAAAAACCTCATTGTTATTGCTAACACTTTGTGCATTATCTAAGTAAGTAAGCATTGCAGGATGTTTGGCTGTTGCAATAAGCAATGCGTCAAAACTACCCAAACAGTTGGCGCGAATGGCCTCTTGCTCGTAATTGAGTACGAAAGCCTGTGACTGATTTTTTGTGAGCGATACATTAAAATGGTTGAACCAAAAACTGGTAAGTACTTCTTGCAACTGATTTTTACTATATATAGCTCGAATAATTTTTTGATTAATCAACTGGCGATGTAACTCTGCCATAGGCTGAAGATTTAATTCTTCATAAAGTTCTTTTAACTGATTTTTATATGCTTTTTGATCTCCATTCACTTTTATACTGTCTTTATTAGCTACAAGTCCCTTTTCAACAGCTAATTTCAGCAGTTGGTCTGCCCGCACAAACTTGTTCAAGATTTGCTCGTTGTTTAAATGTAAGGCATCGTAATCTTTTAGTTGTTCATTCAATTCATTTTCATTAATAGAAGCTGCAAGCTGATGGTCAAACCATTTTTCGAGTCCTATTTCAGCTACTTCCGAAATTTGATTTGGTGTTGCGCCAAAACTGAACCGATTTAATAAATGAGCTGCTGCTTGCTGTTTGGTTAATCCGGCAGCAGAGAATGGGAATTTCACCTTGAACATAGTTGTTGTAGATGATTTTGGTAAAAAAGCAACAGTTAATAACCAACACAGAATACATCCCCCAAGTAGCAATAAAGAAAAACGATGCTGCATTTGATTCGATTTTGAATAAGACTGTAAAAGGTGAATGGGGTTTAATATATACAATAAAAAACTCCGCAGCTTAACTATTAATGGAGTTGCTACGGAGTTTTTGAATTTTTACTTTTTACTTTTTAACCGCTACTTTGTACAATCCCCAGCCCATCAGTGCAAATAAGGCAGTACCAAGTATAAAATAACCACCCTGGCTAAAAGTATGTATTAAATTATCTTCCTGACTGATGGCTGACAAGAATTTTTCTCCGCCAGATGAACCTGAAATAAAAGCTATTACAACACCAGCCACTGCACCGCCTGCAACTAATCCGGTAGCAAATAAATTGCCTTTACCTAATTCTTCCTCTTCGGCTGCTGCGGAAGTATTTTCTTTTTGTTGTTTGGCATCAACTAACCCGCGAATAGCTCCTCCAATAAAAATAGGTAAAGTAGTAGCTAAAGGCAAATATGCCCCTACTGCAAAACTCAATGACTTAATTCCGCAAAGTTCCATAGTAATGGCTAAAAATACCCCTGCAAAAACATATTGCCAGTCGAGGTTTTGCGATAAAATACCTTTTATTAAAGTAGCCATTAAAGTTGCTTGAGGAGCAGGATATTTTTCTGTACCAATTGCATGTTGAATTCCCTGGCTCAACATCTCGGAACTTGGTTTGTCGAGAAATTTAACTGTTAAGCCAATCACCACTGATGAAACAATTGCTCCAACAAACAAAGCAATTTGTTGATTGCGCGGAGTTGCGCCTACTATATACCCACTTTTTAAATCTTGTGAAGTGGCGCCAGCATTAGCTGCTGCAATACAAATCATCCCACCAACTACCAAAACCAATGGTTCAAATGATTGTCCAGTCCAACCAACACTTAAAAATATCAAGCTAGTGCCCATTACCGTAGCAATGGTCATTCCGCTGATAGGGTTATTGGATGATCCAATTAAGCCTACAATTCTAGAAGAAACTGTTACAAATAAGGCGCCAAATATCACTACTAATACGCCAATTAATAGTTTTTGGAGCAGGCTATCGCCCGGCACTTGGGGCAATACAGTAATCAAAGCAATTAAAGCTAAAGTGCCCAATCCAACTATTTTTAAGCTTAGGTCTTTCTCAGTTCTTAATACCCCACTTTCTGTTTCGGCTCCATTGTTTTTTAAAGAAGCGATACTTCCTTTTACCGATTTAATGATGGTAGGAATTGTTTTTAATAGTGTAATGATGCCACCGGCGGCAACAGTGCCTGCACCAATTTGTCGAATAAAAGCATAGTATATAGCCGACGAATAATCTGCAAAATGGTGGGTAACTGGATCCCATCCTCCCTTACCACCTGCTGTAGTTAAATTGGCTAAATAGCCAAGTTTAACCAATTGATTGGCAATTACATCGGCAGGAACCAATGTAGACATCAGCGGAATAAATACCAACCAGCTTAATACGCCACCTGCAACCAATACACCGCCAATTTTAGGGCCAATTATATAGCCTACTCCAAGATATTCTGGGGTAATTTCACCACTTACTTTTGCGGAAGGGAAAAACTTATTGACTTGTTTGGTAGCAAAGTAGGGGGTTTCGGCAATAATGTGTAACACTTTTTGCAATAATGCATACATAAATGCTACTCCTAATCCCCAAAAAGCTGTTTTGGCAAAATCACCTCCTTTTTCTCCTGCTTTTAATACATCTCCACAAGCTGTACCTTCCGGATATGGTAAATTATCGTGTTCATTTACAATTAAGGCTTTACGCAAAGGAACCATTAGTAATGTACCCAACAAACCACCTACAATTGCCAAAATTAAAATGGTGAGATAGTTGAAATATTCAGCACTATTGGGCGACGATAAAAATAAAAAACCAGGCAATGTAAATGCTACACCTGCAGCAATACTTTCTCCAGCAGAACCAGTTGTTTGAATAATATTGTTTTCTAGAATGGTGGTCTTAAAAAACTTTCTTCCCAAAGTGATGGCAATTACTGCAATGGGTATGGAGGCTGAAACTGTTAGTCCGGCCTTTAATGCCAAATACACGGTAGCTGCGCCAAAAATGACCCCAAATAAACTTCCCAATAAAATAGATTTTACGGTAAGCTCAGCCATATTGGCTTCAGGTGCTACAAAAGGTTTAAATAGTTTAGGATGAGTAGACATGTTTTAAATTTATAGCTGAAAATAAAAAAATTAATCCATCATCTTTTTTAGCTTGGAAGCTAAAAAGAACAATATCACTGCAGCAACACCAGCCATCACTACAAACATCATAAAGAAATCATACAAATTAGTGATAGGAAACCCTATTACATAAGTAGTTTTCCCGTCGGGGTACAATGCACTTAAAACTCCTGCTAACTTATTGGCAAAAGCATTGGCAGTAAACCAAACAGCCATCAGCAATGAAGCAAATTTTATGGGTGCTAATTTATTTACCAGCGACAATCCGATAGGTGATAAACACAACTCACCACTTGTATGCATGGCATACATTCCGGTTAACCATATCATACTTACTTTAATACTAGGTTGTACATCTTTTACACCAAAGGCAATCCATAAATAGCCCAATGCTAGTAAAAACAAGCCTGCAGCCATTTTAAAAGGAGAAGATGGCTCTGCATTTCGTTTACCTAATTGCAACCATAACCATGCAAATAATGGTGCTAAGGTTACAACAAAAATTGAATTTAGTGATTGAAAGAAACTAGTTGGTACAACAAAAAAGCCAAGATCTCTTTGAGTTTGTTCTTCTGCAAAAAATGTTAATGATGCACCCGCCTGTTCAAATGCACTCCAGAAAAAGATTACAAAAAAAGAAACGGTGAAAATTACTCCAATTTTTTGTTTCTCCAACCCGGTTAAATTCTTATCAGAAAAAACGATATAGGCAATCAATAAAATACATGCTATTAACAAGTAAAATAAATAGCTGAAAATTTTTGCATCTACATAAACCAAGCCTATTGTAGTTAATGAAATTAATATCAATCCTCCAATGATGGCAAGAGGTTGTAGCAGCTTTACTGGGGCATTATCCGGAGTTAATCCCAAAGTTTTACCTTCTACATCAACTACAAATTTATCGTGTAATAATTTTAAGGTAACTACACTAATTAACATAGCAATTCCACCGGCCAAAAAAGCCCACTTAAAGTCGGCAGGATTTCCAGTATCGCCAACCAATCCGCAAATAATGGGACCTATTGCGCCACCTACATTAATGCCCATGTAAAAAATAGTGTACGCCGCATCTATTCTTTTATCGCCTTTGGCGTATAACTGACCTACTAAAGAGGAAATATTTGGCTTAAAAAAGCCATTTCCAGCAATCATACAACCCAATCCAGAAAAGAAAAGCAGGGAGGACAGTTCTGGGCTGGAATGATACAATGCGCCACAAAAAAATAAAATAAATTCACCTAAAGCCATTACAATTCCACCCATTAAGATTGAGCGTTTATTGCCCCAATAACGGTCGGCAATATAACCGCCTAAAAGTGGCGTAAGGTAAATTAGCCCTGTATAACTACCATAAAGTTGCGAAGCAAAAACTTTATCAAATAGTAAAGCTTTGGTCATAAACAATACTAGTATAGCGCGCATGCCATAATAGTTAAATCGTTCCCACATTTCAGTGGCAAACAAAACATACAATCCTTTAGGATGTGATGTAGTTACTTTATTTTCTGTCATAAGAAGTTTTCGTTAGATCCTCAAAATAGTAATAAAAGTGAAATGCATCAGTTATTTTCGCAATCAATTTAATTTACATGAACATACTTATACTCGGAAGTGGTGGCAGAGAGCACGCATTGGCTTGGAAAATTTCACAAAGTCATCATTGCGATCAACTTTTTATTGCTCCCGGAAATGCGGGTACTGCTGCATTTGGCACAAATTTATCTGTTTCACCCACAGACTTTTTGGCGTTGAAAGGCGCTTGTATAACACATAACATAAATATGTTGGTGGTGGGTCCGGAAGAGCCCTTGGTAAAAGGTATTTATGATTTTTTTAGTACAGATGCTGCCTTACAGCAAATAATTGTAGTTGGACCATCTGCAAATGCTGCCCAGTTAGAAGGTAGTAAATCATTCAGTAAAAAATTCATGCGGCGGCACCAAATTCCTACTGCAGCTTATGCAGAATTTACAGCAGCTAATTATGAAGAAGGGGAAACCTATATCAGCAACCATTCGCTTCCCGTTGTATTAAAAGCAGATGGATTAGCTGCCGGAAAAGGGGTGATCATTGCCAATACTACCGAAGAAGCACTCAATTCTTTCAAAGAAATGATTCAGGGTAAACAGTTTGGTATTGCCAGTGAAAAGGTGGTAGTAGAAGAATTTTTACAAGGTATAGAAGTGAGTGTTTTTGCGCTAACCAACGGTACCGACTATCAAATTATTGGCCATGCCAAAGATTACAAACGCATTGGAGAAGGTGATACAGGCTTAAATACCGGTGGAATGGGTTGTGTTAGTCCAGTTCCATTTATGGATGAAGCATTTATGCAAAAAGTGGAAGAAACCATTGTAAAACCAACTGTAGCGGGCTTACAGGCCGAAAATCTCACCTATTATGGTTTTATTTTCTTTGGGTTGATGAATGTGAATGGCACTCCTTATGTAATTGAGTATAATTGCCGAATGGGCGATCCGGAAACAGAAGTAGTAATGCCTCGATTAAAAACCGATTTGGTTGGTTTATTTGCCGCAATGGACAATGGAACACTAGCGGATGCCAATATTTCTTTTGAAGAACGAAGTGCTGCAACGATTATGGCGGTTAGTGGCGGATATCCGGGAGATTATGAAAAAAACAAAATCATTAGCTTTCCGGCAAATGCTGAACAGCTAAAAGACAGTATGCTTTTCCATGCGGGCACCCTTCAGATAGCCGAAAACATTGTTACCAATGGCGGACGAGTATTAGCTGTTACCTCTTTGGGTAGCAACATTAAAGAAGCTGCCGAAAAGTCAAAAGCTATACTTGAAAATGTTAATTTTGAAGGAATCTATTACAGAAAAGATATTGGTTATGAATTCGCTTGTTAATTCAAGTATTTTCAAGCACCTTTGTATCTATTCCTTAAATCACTAAGAATACGACCATACAATGGGATTATTTAATTTTTTTACGCAGGAAATTGCGATGGACTTGGGTACAGCAAATACCCTCATTATACATAACGATGATGTTGTAGTAAATGAACCTTCAATTGTAGCGCTCAACCGCAACAATATGAAAGAAGTAATTGCAGTGGGAAAGAAAGCATTAATGATGCATGAAAAAACGCATGAAAGTATTAAAACAATTCGTCCATTGAAAGATGGCGTAATTGCAGACTTTAATGCTGCTGAATTAATGATTAGGGAACTCATTAAAATGATTTATCCTAAAAAACCATTGTTTCCGCCAAGTTGGAGAATGGTAATTTGTATTCCGTCGTCAATTACCGAAGTTGAAAAACGTGCCGTTAGAGACAGTGCTGAGCAAGCTGGCGCGAAAGAAGTATACATGATTCATGAACCAATGGCGGCCGCTTTAGGTATTGGCATAGATGTAGAAGAGCCAGTAGGTAACATGATTATTGATATTGGAGGTGGTACTACCGGCATTACTGTTATTGCCCTTGCTGGAATTGTTTGCGACCAAAGTATTCGTATTGCAGGTGATGAATTTACCGCAGATATAATGGAAGCCCTTAGAAGATACCATAGTTTATTAATTGGTGAGCGTACCGCAGAACAAATTAAAATCAATGTGGGTGCCGCAATGAAAGATTTAGACAACCCTCCAGAAGATATTCCTGTAAATGGTAGAGATTTGGTTACCGGTATTCCTAAGCAAATTATGGTAAGTTACCAGGAAATAGCTGAAGCTTTAGATAAAAGTATTTTTAAAGTAGAAGAAGCAATCTTAAAAGCGCTAGAAACCACACCTCCTGAATTAGCAGCCGATATTTACAGAAGAGGCTTATACCTAACAGGCGGTGGTGCTTTGTTACGTGGATTGGATAAACGTTTAAGCGCTAAAATTAAATTGCCTGTTCACGTTGCAGACGATCCATTAAAAAGTGTGGTAAGAGGAACTGGAATAGCCTTGAAAAATTATCAACACTTTCCATTTATCATGAGATAATAACATAGCTAGTTACTTTGAAAAACATACTTATATTTTTACAGCAATATGTTAACCTTATCTGCTTTTTAATTTTGCAGGTAATCAGTATTCAATTATTGACTACCTCAAGTAAAACACATGAAACATTTGTTGCAAACATTAGTAATGAATTTACAGGTTCTATCAATGGTAGCTTTAGCAACCTTAAAAGTTATTTCTCGCTTTACGAAACCAATAGAATCCTAGCAGAAGAAAATACAAAATTAAGAAACTCGCTTGCTGCAAATTTTCAAACAATACCAACCAGTGTTGATCAAGCGACTGATACGACTATAACAGACTCATCTGGTCAATATAGAAAATATACTTACTTGCCAGCAAAAGTAGCTGGAAACGGTTTTACCGGGCAAAACAACTATTTAATGTTGGAGAGAGGTGCTAAGCAAGGCATTAAAAAAGGGATGGCTGTTGTTAATGCTGCTGGCATTGTTGGTGTAGTTGTTGAAACTACCGATAATTTCAGTAAAGTAATGAGTTTGCTTCATCGCAATAGTAGAGTAAGTGCAATGCTTAAAAAAGACAATACTACTGGTAGTGTTGAATGGGATGGCGCCGACCCTTCTTACCTGATACTGAAAAATATTACTAGAAGTACCAAAATAGTAAAGGGTGATACTGTATTAACCAGTAATTATTCAGCAAATTTTCCCTCTAATTTAATGATTGGAACTATTGCAGAAGTAGCATTAGACCCTGCTAGTAATTATTATGTACTTAAAGTTAAAACTTCTACCAATTTCTATAACATTCAGTTCGTAAATGTGATAGATAATGTGAGGTATAAAGAACAAACAGAACTAGAAAATAGTAATAAAAACCAATGAGTCCTTTAGTTAAAAATATAATGCGTTTTGTGCTATTCATTGGGATACAAGTATTTATTCTTAATGAAATACCTCCTTTGCACCGTTTTATTTTTCCTTATGTATATTTTTTATATATCATATGGTTGCCGTTTAAAATGAGCAGAATTGGATTAATGGTATTGGCATTTTTCTTCGGATTAATTTACGACTTATTTACAGGCACAACTGGTTTACACGCTGCAGCATGCGTATTAATGGCTTATGCAAGACCACATGTGCTATCCATTCTAATTCCGCATGAAAGTACAGAGCAAAGCTATATTGAGCCAAGTATTACCAGTATGGGATGGGCTCCATATGCTGTTTATGCAGGAATACTTACGTTCATTCACCATTTTTACCTTGTACTGCTCGAATGGCTTCAGTTTGGAAGTTTTGGTTATTTCTTAGGAAAAGTAATCAGCACATCAGGCATCAGCCTACTTTTAATATTTGTAGCAGAAATGTTGGTAAGTAGAAAAGGTAGGTACAGGATGAATGGCTAGGAAACACACTGTGTATTTTTTGAATTTGATAGATAATCGCTCATTCTTAAATCTTAATTCTTAATTTCGCTATTGCCGGAATAAACGGCTGTTCTATAATTATGTCTGTATTTAATCAAAGCCGCGGAACAGTTATTCAAATTATTTTTACAAGTGTATTTGTTGTTATCATTTTACAACTAATTAATTTACAAATTTTTTCGTCTAAATATAAAATGGCTGCAGAAAGTAATGCCATTTACAGGAAAATTATTTACCCAGACAGAGGAATTATTTTCGACAGAAAGAAGAGAGCACTATTAGAAAACACCATTAGTTTTGATTTATTGGTTACGCCTTACGAAACAAAAGGCACAGATACTGCCTTTTTATGTAGCATCATAGGCATTGATACTGCCGAATACAAAAGAAGAATGAAAGAGGCTATTGTAAAAAATACAGGAGTAAAAACCAGTATATTTGAGCCTATACTTGGTCCGGATTTATATGCAAAGCTGTATGAAAACATGTATAAATTTCCTGGTTTTTCTTTAAGTGAGCGTTCGGTTAGAACTTACCCATATAATACAGCTGCCCAACTTTTAGGATACATTGCTGAAGTAGATACGAATTTCTTGAAGAAATACAAAACAGATGGTTATGAAATGGGGGATTATGCTGGCATGAGTGGACTAGAAAAAACTTACGAGAAAATTTTGATGGGGCAACGTGGTATCAAAAGATATATTAGAGATAATAAAAGTAGAATTCAAGGCACTTATGAAAAAGGTAAATACGATACCGTGCCCATTGCGGGAAAAAACTTATTTACCAGTATAGATGTAGAAATACAGCAACTAGCAGAAAAATTGTTACAAAATAAGATAGGCAGCGCAGTTGCAATTAATCCAAGAACTGGGGGTATTATTGCTATGGTTTCTAGTCCTACTTATAACCCAAATGTACTTACAGGAAATTTGAGAAAGAAAAATTGGGGTAATATGGTTATGGATACATCTCGCCCTATGTACAATAGAGCCATTAAAGGCCAATATCCTCCGGGATCAACTTTCAAACCTCTCGGAGCATTAGTAGCATTAGATCAAGGATTAATTACCCCTAATTATGGGGTTGGTTGTAATGGCGGCTATGGGGCATGTAATGGTGTATATGTTAGATGCGAACACAGCAACTATGGGCATGCTGCCAATCTCCGACTGGCTTTGGCAAATTCTTGCAATTCATACTTTTCCGATATTTTTAGAAAAGCCATAGACAATAAATTATATGGCAACCCTGCTCAAGGCTATATTAAATGGAAAGAGTACATGAATGCATTCGGTTTAGGTAGAACACTTGAAGTTGATTTACCGAGCGAAGACAAAGCCAATATACCCGATGTATCTAAATACAACGACTATTTTGGTGCAAATAAGTGGAATAGCTGTAGCATCTTAACCTTAGGAATTGGTCAAGATAGAATGACTGCCACCCCCATTCAATTGGCTAATATCATGTGTATTATAGCTAACAGGGGACATTACTTCCCACCTCATTTTGTAGATAGTATTGAAAATGAATCTGAGTTAGACACAAAAATGCTGGCAAAATACCGTAAAAAACATGTAGTTACCCATATTGCAGATACCGCCTACCAGGCAGTTGTAGATGGAATGCACGATGTAACCATTTATGGAACAGCAGCATACATTAAAATTCCAGGTATTGAATATTGTGCAAAAACAGGTACAGCGCAGAACCCACATGGTGATAATCACTCACTTTTTGTTGCATTTGCGCCAAAAGACAACCCGAGAATTGCAGTTGCAGTTGTTGTAGAAAACGGTGGATATGGTTCTGTGGCAGCAGGCCCAATTGCAGGTTTTATTATGGAAAAATACCTTAATGATACCATTAGTAAAGAAGGCCTTGCAAGAGTTGAAGAAGTAGCAAAAGTTAACCTTATTCCCGACGCAATTAAAAAATGGTATGCAAAAAGAGATCGTGAAATAGCGGCTTCCAAGCAAACCAATAATAAAAAAGAAGAGAAAAAAGAGCCGGTTAAATCGTCATTGATGTTAACTGATGAAAAGAAAAAAAGAAAGGATAGTACAAAGCCATAGCCATGAACATGAATAGACAAAATAATATTTCACAGGGTGTTGATTTTGGCATCATTTGGCTATATGCCATTTTAGTTTTTATTGGCATTCTATGCATATTTATGGTAGAATTTAGATTAGATTCTAATTGGTTGCAATCATTTTTAGGTGGTAAAACCAATTATAGCAAACAATTAATATTTGCTGGTTTGTGCATGGTAATTGCTACCGTAATATTATTAACCGATAGTAAACTTTTTACTGCACTAGCTAATCTATCTTATATTTTAGGCATTATATTAATGTTGTCGACGTTCATTTTTGGAAAAAGCATTAGTGGCTCTAAAAGTTGGATTCCTATAGGAGGAGGTTTTAATCTTCAACCAGTAGAAATTTGTAAAGTCTTTACTTCATTAGCCTTGGCTAAGTTTTTATCTCAACAGGAAACAGATATTAGCCGACTCAGGTCGCAGATTATTGGCGGTTTTATCTGCTTGTTACCAGCGCTTATTTCCGTTATTCAACATGAGGCTGGAATGGCATTGGTTTATTTTTGTTTTTTTTTGGTAATGTACCGAGAAGGATTTCCACCTACTTTAATGATCATTGGATTTTCTTTTGTAGTACTCATTATTGCAACTCTATTAATGGAGCCAAATACCTTGGCTATCATTCTCTCTGCTTTGGCCATTATTTTTATGCTTTCGATTAGAAAAGTATTGAAAAGAACTTCTGCGCCACTATTTTTAATAGTGGGTATATGGTTTCTTTGTGTTGGAATTCAACGCTTTGCTGTTCCTTTTATTTTTAATAATGTGTTAGAATGTTACCAAAGTGCCCGCGTTTATAGCGCATTTGGGAAAGATTATGATTGTAGCCAAAATAAACGCTCTTCACAAAAAACCGACAAATCTCCCAAAAAACCAGATGATTATAATGTACGCCAAAGTAAAATCGCCATCGGTTCTGGTGGATTTTGGGGAAGAGGCTTTTTAAAAGGCACCCAAACCAGGGGTAAATACGTACCTGAACAACATACCGATTTTATTTTTGCCTCTTTGGGTGAAGCTTTTGGATTTGTAGGCTGTACCATATTT
>CANGCK010000028.1 GCA_947452295.1 Sphingobacteriia bacterium | reverse complement strand
CTTCAGGCATAAATTATACCGCTAATAATTTAAGTTACGATGCCAATGGCAATATCTTGAGTATGAACCAATACGGGTTAAAAAAACCTATAGCAACCAGCTCACAATTAATAGACCAACTAACGTACACTTACTTGCCGGGCAGCAACCGGTTACAAAAAGTAGTAGATGCAGTAAATGACAGCAGCAGCGTATTGGGAGATTTTAAATATTTGCAGAAAAATAAAACCGATACCGATTATGTGTATGATGCAAACGGCAACCTGATAGCAGATAAAAATAAAAACTTATAAGCACTCAGCACCCGCGAGGTAAACATAAATTATAAATACAGCGGTATACCGAAATGATACCCTCACAAATGCTTTATAAAATCCAGTACATTCTTAAAAAGAAGTTTCTGTATCAATGCATCAATATGGATTAAAGCGTACCAACCAAAGTGCCAGAATTGATTAGTTAAACCTATGCATATACTTTATTACGCCACACCCACTTTTTAAATAGTACACTTACTAATCACATCCCACCTTCCATTTCCATTACCAGTTCAAATTGTGCCTCATATTCTTTATTCAATTCGGCAAGCTTTTGTTGTGCCACTTTATAAGCTTGCTCGATTTTGTTGAAATGTTCTTTGTTAGAATAAATGTCGGGATTACCTAATTCAGCCTCGCAACTTTTCTTTTCTTCTTGTGCCTTACCAATTGATTCTTCAATATTGGCTAATTTCCGTTGCTGCTTTTGTAATTCTTTTTGCGCTTCTTTGTTAATTGGTTTTCCAGGTACTATATTTTCTACAGCAGTTTTTACTGGAGCCGTAGGTGTTGCCGCTGCTTTCTTTTGATTACTTGATTTAGTATCTAAATTAGTTGGATTTGTGCCTGCTACATTGTCTAATTTCTTCTGTTTTTCCATTCGCTCATTCCATTCTACCCATTCTTGATAAGTCCCTTTGAATTCTTTTATCTGCTGATCAACTATCTCCCAAATCTTGTTGGCTGTTTTTGAAATAAAGTAACGATCATGGCTAACTAAAATATAGCTTCCTTCGTATTTGTTCAATGCTTCAGCCAACAACTCTACCGAGTGCATATCTAAGTGGTTGGTAGGTTCATCCAGAATTAAAAAATTGGCTTTGCTTACAATGGTTTTAGCTAATGCTACACGTGCTTTTTCTCCACCACTCAACACTTTAATTTTTTTGTCAACATCTTCTCCTCCAAACAAAAAAGCACCCAATAAACCCCTTAATTCAGGATCGGTTTTTTTACTTCCACAATGCTGCAATTCTTCTAAAATAGTATGACTCATTCCTAATGCTTCCAGTTGGTGCTGTGCATAAAAGCTTTGTTCTACATTGTGTCCCCATGCTCTATCACCCGAATACTGTTCGGTACCTGCAACTATTCGCAATAAGGTAGATTTACCTTTACCATTGGCACCAATTAATGCAATTTTATCACCCCGCTCAATTTCAGCCCCCGCATTGGTAACAATATGATTTTGGCCAAATTGTTTTGAGATGTCTTTTAAGGTTACCAATACCTTTCCAGGTACTTTATCTAGTTGAAAGTTAATACGTAAATCAGGTCGTTCTAGCTGAACATCTTCAATTTTATCGAGTTTGTCTAATCGCTTCTGTACACTCTGTGCTTGAGCCGCCTTACTGGCTTTGGCTTTAAAACGCTCAATAAACCTTTCTTGCTGACGAATGTAGTCTTGCTGATTTTCAAATGCTTTCTGTTGCATTTCAATACGAATCAATTTTTCTTGTTCGTAAAAATCAAAATCACCCGAATAAATATGTAATTGTTGCTGATATAATTCAACAATTTTATTGACCATTCTATTTAAGAAAAACTTATCATGGCTAACAATAACAACGCTCCCTTTATAGTGGATAAGATATTTCTCTAACCATTCAATAGAAGGTAGGTCTAAGTGGTTGGTAGGTTCATCCATCAACAATACATCGGGCTGTTGTAAGATCATTTTAGCCAATAGTACACGCATTCTCCAACCTCCACTAAATTCTTTATAAGGTCGAATCAAATCTTCATTGCTAAATCCTAAGCCGTGTAATACCTCCTCTGCTTTATGATGTATATTGTAACCGTCCAACACATCTAATTCATGCAGGCAATCGGTATATTTAATTAATAAGGCTTCGTCTTCTGAATTTTTTTCTAACTCATTACCTAAAGTTTCAATTTCTTTTTCAAGTTGACGTACCCTTTCAAAGGCACTTAATGCAACTTCTGTAATTGATTCATTCGTGTCGAAGCTTAGCAAGTCCTGGTGTAAATACCCAATAGTGGTATCTCTACCTTTTTCAACAGAACCTTTAGAGGGTTGATATTCTCCTACTAATACTTTCAATAAAGTAGATTTTCCTGTACCATTATAACCCACTAAGCCAATCCTGTCGCCGGGTTGAATATGCCAAGTGGCATCATCTACAATTACGCGTGCACCAAATTCAAAAGTAACATTCTGGAATCCAATCAACATGAGTTTAAGGTATTTTAAGGCGCAAAGGTAATTCTAATCAGCTCTCAAAGTAAATTGCTTTACTTTTGTGGAATAATTTAATGTATTCGTATTATATAAAATATGTATATATTTAAGTGGTTGACTTGAATTTACAATTTAAAATTTTTAACAAATGAAATCATTTTATACATTTTTCATTGCAATATTGTCCATTTCTTGTGGTGCTGAGCAACAAAATAACAACGCTTCAAATACAGCTGCAACAACTGGAAATATGCACAGTAGTCATTCAGCAGCATTTAATCAAACATTTAAATTGGCCTTAGATGGTTACTACGCGCTAAAAGATCAATTTATTAAAGAAAATGATACTGCCATCAATGGAACTGCTCAGCGGTTACTGTTGTTAGTAGATCAAATTAAATTTGATTCATTAGGTGTAGATAGTGCAGTTGTTACAACGGCAAAATCATACGCCGATGGTATTTCGGCCGAATTAAAAGGATTAATCGGGGAAAAAAATATAACAGAAAAGCGAAAAGCTTTTCAAATGATTGGAGAACAATACTACGACTTTATACGAACTGTACAATTTGATCAAGAAGTGGTTTATCATCAATTTTGTCCAATGGCTTTTGATAATGAAGGTGCTTATTGGTTAAGTAATTCGCGTATTATTCAAAATCCTTATTTGCCTAAGAAAATGATTACTTGTGGTGAAGTACGCGATTCTATTGATTTACGTTCAATCAAGCATTAAATAATTTCCTTTTTTAATTGACCATAGCAGCATGAAGAAATTTTTGTGGAGCATTACATTACTATTTGCAACTGTACAACTATTAGCACAAGAAAAATTCACCATCAGTGGATATGTTAAAGACAGTTTAAGTGGAGAAACCCTGATAGGGGCTAATTTAGGGGTGAAATCTGCCGGGAAGTCAATTGCTACCAATGGCTATGGTTTTTTTTCTATTACACTCCCTAGGGGTACGTATCAGTTAAATGGGAGTTTTATCGGGTATCAATCCAAAGAAATATCAATAGAGCTAAATCAAAATAAAACTTTTACCCTTTTACTTTCGCCCAACTCCTTAATAATTAATGCTGTTACTGTAACTGCTCGTAAGCGCGATAATAATGTAAAAACAGCACAAATGGGTAAGTTAGAGTTAAATGTAAATACAGCAAAGGCTCTGCCGGCTTTTTTAGGGGAGGTAGATATTTTAAAAACTTTACAATTAATGCCTGGTATAAGAAATGCAGGCGAAGGGAATGCAGGTTTTTATGTAAGAGGTGGAGGCCCCGATCAAAACCTTATTTTATTGGATGACGCTGTAGTCTATAATACTGGTCATTTGTTTGGTTTTTTCTCTGTATTCAATGCAGATGCCATTAAAAATGTAACGCTAATTAAGGGAGGTATGCCAGCACAATATGGGGGGAGATTGTCGTCGGTGGTTGATGTGGCAATGAAAGAGGGCAATATAAATAAAACGCAAATTGATGCGGGTATTGGTTTAATTGCTTCACGTTTTTCCATTCAAGCACCTTTATTTAATAAGAAAGGATCTTTTATTATTTCTGCCCGTAGAACTTATATTGATGCATTGGTGAAACCATTGATTAAAAAGACAAGCGATTTTTATGGATCTGGTTATTATTTTTATGATTTAAATGCAAAAATGAATTATCAATTTTCTGAAAAAGACCACTTATTCATCAGTGGATATTTTGGAAGAGATAAATTTACTTTTAACAATGCCGCTCGCTCTTTTAAAACATTGATCGATTGGGGAAATGCTACAGCCACATTACGTTGGAACCATGTTTTCAACAAAAAAATGTTCATGAATACTACTGCCGTTTACAACGATTATAATTTTGGGTTAAATGGTAAACAAAATAATTTCAACATCAATCTTTCTTCAGGTATTAAAGATCTTACACTAAAATCAGATATTGATTTTTACCCTACTCCCGACCACAAACTTAAGTTTGGTGCTCAATATACTTTCCATACTTTTTTACCTAATATATTAACTGGCAATCAAGATAGTGTAGTGTTTCAACCAGATAATGGCACAAAAAAATATGCCAAGGAATTTGCAATGTATTTGCAGGATGACTGGGAAATAAATTCAGCCTTAAAATTAAATGTAGGGTTACGTTACAGTTTATTTCAACAAGTGGGTAAGTATACCTATTATGAGCGAGATGTATATGGCAATAAAACCGACAGTGTGCAATACGCTTCGGGTAATGTAGTAAAAGGGTATGGTGGTTTAGAACCACGTGCTACACTTCGATATACATTAAACGAGACCTCTTCTTTTAAAACAGCGATTACTAGAAATTTGCAATACATTCATTTAGTAACCAATGCCGGGTCTACTTTACCTACCGATTTATGGGTGCCCAGTACATTAAGAGTGAAGCCGCAAATAAGTTGGCAATATGCCGTAGGGTATTTTAAGAATTTTTCCAATGGCATGTTCGAAACGTCGCTGGAGGCATATTACAAAACAATGAACAATCAAATAGAATATAAAGAAGGATATACCCCCTCTTTAAAAGATCCTGAAGAAGATTTCGTATTTGGCAAAGGCTGGAGTTACGGCACAGAATTGTTCATCAATAAAGTTAAAGGACGTTTTACTGGTTGGATAGGTTATACGCTAAGCTGGACATGGCGCAAATTTGATGCACTCAATAAGGGCAATCAGTTTCCAAGTAAATATGATCGTAGGCACGATATTTCTATAGTAGGAAATTACGAAGCCAGTAAAAAATGGCGGTTGTCTTCCGTATTTGTATATGGTACAGGAAGTACTACTTCTGTGCCCGAACGTTTTTATTTTGTTGAAGGAGTGTTGTCGCAACAATTTGGCAGCATTAATTCATATAGAATGAATCCCTATCATCGGTTAGATTTTGCTGCAACTTATACACCCATCCCTAAAAAACAACGCAAATACAGTTCTAATTGGGTGTTTAGTGTTTATAATGTTTATAGCCGTGCCAATCCATATTTTATTTATTTTGATTCAGAAGGTGCTGCCGCTGCAGGAAACCTAAAAGTTTCCGCAAAACAAGTATCATTATTTCCAATTATTCCATCTGTAACATGGAATATTAAGTTCTAATGTTTATACTGGATAATCACTTTGGCATTGCGCGCTTCATCAGAATCTAAAAACACTTCATACCTTTTTTTGCCTGCAGTAACAACCATTAAAGCAGTATTAGGAGGTATTTCACCAAGATTTTCTGCAACAATAACTAACTCGTGGTATGGGTCGGTTGCAGTATTGTTTACTTTAATGGTAATAGGATTAACAGCCAATCTACCTCGTTTTACTACCAATTCGTTGTTGTTATAAACAGAAATGGTATCATTATCAATAGTACCATTGTCATATAATTCAATTAATACCGATTCGTCATCTGAGTAAATGGTTTTTACTAAATTATTTTCTCTTTCTTTTAAAATCTTGGGTATTGGTGGTGATTTTTTAGTATCAGGTTCTATATTAGGCTTAATTGGATTGGCAATGGTTTGTTCTTCCGTTTTTTGTTTGAATAAAGGGATTGGGGTGGTTAATACATCTTTAGGCGCAGGCAACAATTTATTGGCAATTGTTGTATTGGGCTTTTGTTGTAAAGTATTTGTTGAAGGTAAATTGGTATTAATTGGTTTGTTTTTTACAATAGCTGGAGCTGTTTTTTGTGTATCTATTTTAGGTTTTTTCAAGAAGTCTTCTTTCTTGAAATCCGAAGTAGGAACACGCTCTAAATATACCTTCCCACTGCCACAGTCGCCCTTATCTTTTACATTAGTTGATATAAATGTTCCTTGTAACACTTCCAGCTTACCCACTTTATTATAATCTAAATAGCAGGTCATTAAGCATGGTTCTGTAATACCTTCAACTTTTAAATCAACCAATGCTGTTTCTTTTAGTAAGAGGGTTTTAGATTTGGTATTGTAAATGCCCTGTGCCAAAGATTTACCGTAAAAAACGGTAGTTTTGTAAGAAAAAGTAACTCCTTTTATACTTGTATTAGGTTTTTGCTCGAGTTGAATCTCGTATTTGTACATTTCTTCTTGTATTCCTTCTCTATATAGTCCATTTGCCGAACTAAAATAACCTCTCCAAATGCCGGTAATATCTTGCGATTGGGCAGTCGTACCAATCAATATACAAATAAAAAGGGTAAAAATTCTCCTCATACTGCAAAACTAATAACAACTCAGTTAAATATGATTATAAAAAACCGTTAAAGATTTTATGGTATTTGCTACCTTTGCAGCCTTATTTAAACGAGTTATTAATAATATATGATAAACATTAGTTTTCCGGATGGGGCAGTAAGGCAATATGAGCCGGGTATTTCGGCGCTCGATGTGGCCAAATCTATAAGTGAAGGATTGGCTAGAAAAGTGTTGGTGGCTAGTGTAAACAATAAGGTGGTAGATACCTCCCAAGCCATTGTAGAAGATGCTTCTATTAAATTTCACACATGGGATGATGCAGAGGGAAAAAACACTTTTTGGCATTCTACTGCTCACTTAATGGCAGAGGCAATTGAAGCAATTTTTCCGGGTGTAAAGTTTTGGGTAGGGCCTGCGCTCGATAAAGGATTTTACTATGATATGGATTTAGGCGATCGGAAAATTTCGGACGACGACTTAATTGCCATTGAGAAAAAGATGAATGAGCTGGCTAAAAAGAACAATGTTTTTGCCCGAATAGAAAAATCTAAGTCAGATGCTATAAACTACTTCACTGAAAAAGGGGATGAGTACAAGTTAGACTTACTCAGTAATTTAACTGATGGTGAAATTACTTTTTACCAGCAAGGTGCGTTTACTGATTTGTGTCGCGGGCCACATATTCCTCATACCGGTTTCATTAAAGCCATTAAGCTAACCAGCATTGCTGGTGCTTATTGGAAAGGCGATGAAAAAAATAAAATGCTTACTCGTTTATATGGTGTAAGTTTCCCATCTCAAAAAGAATTGGATGAATACATATTAATGTTGGAGGAAGCTAAAAAAAGAGACCATCGAAAACTTGGGAAAGAATTGGGTATTTATACCATGGATGATGATGTTGGTCCGGGCTTGCCATTATGGATGCCCAATGGAACCATTATTATAGAAGAGTTAGAACGTTTAGCCAAAGAAACAGAAGAAGCTGCTGGTTATAAAAGAGTGGTTACTCCACATATTGCTAAAGAAAGCATGTACCTAACAAGTGGTCATCTTCCTTATTATGCCGATAGTATGTTTCCACCGATGGAGTTAGATGGTACTAAATATTATCTAAAAGCAATGAACTGTCCACATCACCATAAAATTTTTGATGCTGAACCAAAGAGCTATAAAGATTTACCTTATCGGATTGCTGAATATGGAACCTGTTATCGTTATGAGCAAAGTGGCGAATTATTTGGATTGATGCGTGTTCGTTGTTTGCACATGAATGATGCACATATTTACTGTAATAAAGAACAGTTTGCGCAAGAGTTTAGAGCTGTAAACGATATGTACCTTAAATATTTCAACATTTTTGGTATTGACAAATATGTAATGCGCTTGAGTTTGCACGAGCCTAGTAAGTTGGGGCAGAAATATGTAAATGAACCCGAACTATGGAAGGAAACAGAAGAGATGGTTCGGCAGGTATTAATAGAAACCAATACTCCATTTGTTGAAGTACAAGATGAAGCAGCTTTTTATGGTCCTAAAATAGATGTACAAATTTGGAGTACAATTGGTAGAGAATTTACATTGGCAACTAATCAGGTTGATTTTAATTCGGGCCGAAAGTTTAAATTGTCTTATACTAATCAAAATAATGAACCCGATATCCCATTGATTATTCATAGGGCACCCTTGGGTACACATGAACGTTTTATTGGCTTTTTATTAGAACATTATGCAGGTAAATTTCCGGTATGGTTAGCGCCATTACAAGCAAAAATTTTACCCATTAGCGATAAGTTTATGGAATATGCAACTATGGTGCAACAGCAATTAAAACAAGCAGGCGTAAGGGTAGAGATAGATGATAGAAGCGAAAAAATCGGTAAAAAGATAAGGGATACAGAATTAATGAAAGTGCCTTATATGTTGGTATTAGGAGAAAAAGAAGTGAATGAAGGTAAGTTGGCAATTAGGCGGCAGGGTAAGGGAGATTTGGGAACTTTAGCGGTAAATGAATTTATTCAATTAATAAAGGATGAAATTGTTGAACGTAAATCACCTGAATAGTTCATTTATTGTATGTATATTTACTAAAATTTTTTAACCAAATAAGTTTTAATGGCATTACCACCAAGAGGCGGAGGAAGATTTAATCCAAGATTTAACAGGCAGCCCGAGCCTGAGCATAGAATTAATGATAGAATACGGGTTCCACAAATACGTTTAGTAGGAGACAATGTAGAAGTAGGTATTTATTCTACCCAAGATGCATTGAAAATTGCTCAAGAACAGGAGCTCGATTTGGTGGAAATATCACCAACAGCTGATCCTCCTGTATGTAAAGTGATTGATTATAAAAAATTCTTATACGAAAAGAAGAAGAAAGAAAAGGAAATGAAAGCCAATTCTAAGCAAAGTGAAATCAAAGAGATTCGCTTTACGCCTAGTACGGATGATCATGACTTTAACTTTAAAGCGAAACATGCCGAAAATTTCTTGAAAGAAGGCAATAAGGTGAAAGCTTATGTACAATTTAAGGGGCGTGCTATTATGTTTCAAGATAGAGGACAATTGCTTTTATTGAAATTTGCAGAACGTTTGGCCGAAGCGGGTACTTTAGAGAGTATGCCAAAGCTAGAGGGTAAGCGTATGTTTGCCATATTTACTCCTAAAACAGGAAAGTCTAAGCCAAAAAGCTAGGAGTAATTGATAATGGGTAATTGATAATTGATAATTGATAATTGATAATTGATAATTGATAATGGGTGATTTTCGTTGCTAATTGTTAATTAATCCCTGTCAATTATCATTTATTTTGAATTTCAACTGTTGATTTTCATCTTTTTTTCTTAGTTTTGCAATCCAAAATTTTCCCGTAAGGCCAAACAAGTTCACACCCGGTGGTGTGGCGCCAGCAGGGTATAATCTTAATAAGATTATTTAAATGCCAAAAGTTAAAACAAACTCCAGCGCTAAAAAGCGTTTTAAAGTGACCGGTACCGGAGAAATCAGTTTCCAAAAAGCTTTCAAGCGTCACATCCTTACCAAAAAATCTAAGAAGCGTAAGCGTGCACTTAGACAAAAAGGTATTGTTGGTTCTACTAACAAGGATTTCGTTCTACGCTTATTACGCCTTAAAGGTTAATACGCCGCTTTTAAACAGATTATTCATCACCGTTAGCTCAGCTAACTTTAAATCATTTTAGTATGCCACGTTCAAAAAATGCAGTAGCATCAAGAGCAAGGAGAAAAAAAATCCTTAACCAAGCAAAAGGTTTTTATGGTAAACGTAAAAACGTTTATACCGTAGCCAAAAATATCGTTGAAAAAGGTCTTACTTATAGTTATGTAGGCCGTAAATTAAAAAAGCGTGAATATCGTCAATTATGGATTGCACGTATTAATGCGGCAGTAAGAGAAGAAGGATTAACTTATAGCCAATTTATTAATAAATTAAGTGTAAAAGGAATTGATCTAAACCGTAAAGTTTTAGCTGATTTGGCAATGAATGAGCCCGCTAGCTTCAAGGCTTTAGTTGCTTCAGTAAAATAATGTTACATTAATATTGTATACAAAGCCGGTTGCATTAGCGTCCGGCTTTTTTTATGTTATATAATCAATTACAAGGGCTATTTTTGCAATCTAAAAAGGAAATACTACGGAATGAATAATACCTACACCTCTCTGGTTAATCAAACTTTTCACTTTCCACAAGAAGGTTTTGAAGTAAGTGATGAAGGTTATCTTGAATTCAACGGTGTTGATATCAAAAAATTAATCGACAAACACGGAACCCCTTTAAAATTAACGTACCTGCCTAAAATTGGTATGCAAATTCAAAAGGCTAAAAAAATGTTTGCCGAAGCATTTAAAAAACATAAGTATGAAGGGCAATATTTTTATTGTTATTGTACTAAAAGTTCTCATTTTTCTTTCATCGTAGAAGAAGCGCTTAAGAATAATATTCACTTAGAAACTTCCTATGCATACGATATAGAAATCATTAATCGTTTATATCAGCGTCGTAAAATCAATAAAGAAACTTTTATTATTTGCAATGGATATAAACAGAAACAATATACATCACGTATTGCAAAATTGATCAATTCTGGGTTTAAGAATGTTGTCCCAATTTTAGACAATAAAGAAGAATTGAATGCGTACAAAAGAAGCGTAAAAGCACCATTCTCATTAGGTATTCGCGTTGCTGCAGAAGAAGAACCCAATTTTCCATTTTATACTTCAAGATTAGGTATTAGAGCCAAGGATATCTTAGAATTTTATGTTGATGAAATTGAAGGGAATGAGCATAAGTTTCAATTAAAAATGCTACATATCTTCCTTAATAAAGGCATAAAAGACGATATTTATTACTGGAGTGAATTGAACAAAATCATTAACCTTTATTGTCAATTAAAAAAAATATGTCCAGAATTAGATTCTATTAATATTGGTGGTGGCTTTCCTATTAAACATTCATTGGGTTTTGAATACGATTACCAATTTATGATTAATGAAATAGTAGGAAATATCAAAAAAGCTTGTAAAAAAGCTAAAGTGCCAATGCCCAATATTTATACAGAGTTTGGTAGTTATACTGTTGGAGAAAGTATGGCCCATATTTACAGTGTAATTGGCGAAAAAATTCAAAATGATCGCGAGTGTTGGTATATGATTGATTCATCTTTTATAACCACATTACCCGATACCTGGGGCATTGGAGAGAAATTTTTAATGTTGCCAGTAAATAAATGGGATAATGAATACCATCGGGTAGTACTGGGAGGTATTACTTGTGATAGCCACGATTATTACGATTCGGAAGAACATATCAACGAAGTTTTTCTACCTAAATTAAAAACTACTGAGAAAAAAGAAGCCGCATCTAATAATGAGCCTTTATACGTCGGATTTTTTCATACTGGAGCATACCAAGATCAAATTAGCGGTTATGGAGGCATTAAACACTGCTTAATACCTTCTCCTAAACATGTTATTGTTGAATACGATAAAAATGGAAAGCTCATCGATTGGGTTTATGCAAAAGAACAAAGTGCAGCAAGTATGCTAAAAATATTAGGCTATCTTAAATAATTGTATGAGAAAATTTATTATTTTATTTTCACTACTCAATTTTTGTGTTGGAAATAGATTGTTCGCTCAGTCTGCAACTGATTCTGTTAAAGTTACTATTCAACAGCTTTTTAAAGGAATGAAAAATGCAGATGGCGAAATGGTTAAAAACTGTTTTGCAGATAGTGCTATAATGCAAACAATTACTAAAAATAAGTCCGGTAATGACTATGTAAAAACCGATTTGGCAGCAAATTTTGTTTCGCAAATTAAAACCTTAGAAAAAGATGCCGCCGATGAACGGATTACAATAGAAGCCATACATGTAAATGGCCCTCTGGCAGTTGTTTGGACGCCCTATCAGTTTTTTTGGAAAGGTAAGTTTAGTCACTGTGGCGTTAATTCCTTTCAGCTAGTACGAATTGATCAACAATGGAAAATTCAATATATAATTGATACGCGACAAAAGGTAAATTGTCAGCAATAAAATAGGTAAAAAGCCCCGAATATTTTCGGGGCCTTCCATTCACCAACGCTATGTACAAACCAACCCATTTATTGAATAGTTATTTCTTTGGGTACAATTTTTACTTCTTCCTTTTTTGGTAGTAATAATTTCAATATTCCGTTTTCATAATTTGCCTGAATAGCTTCTGTATTGATTGTTTCATCTATGGTAAAACTTCTTTTAAAGTTTTGAAATGAAAATTCTCTGATGATTGTTTTGTATTTGGGTTGTTCTACAGCATCTTTATTTTCATAGCTTACTGTTAATAAACCTTTTTCTACTTGAATGCTGAAATTTGTTTTCTCTCTTCCAGGTGCAACTAATTCTGCATGGTAAGCATCATTGGTCTCGTGAATGTTTACTGCTGGTAATAAGGCATTTGTTGTTTGTACATCTCTACCCCAATTCGCTGGAAAAGTGTTAAAAATTTCATTCAATAAGTTGCTGTTGTGTTGTTTTAAGATTGACATGTTGCTTAATTTTTTAATTGTTTAGAATGAATATATATTTTCAAATGCTATACCATTTGAAAAATGGCTTGTTTTTAGGACTAAAATGACGTAAAATATAATTTAAATACGACATTATGTCCGTTTATTTCTTAATTTAGCGACATTGTGGCATTTATTGAACTCTATTTTTTCCATTTCAGGGAAATCTTTATCTTCGTAATATAAATAAAGTGAGTATGTATCCAGCGGAAATAGTAATGCCAATGAAGGCAGAATTAACAGAAGAAGGTTTTAGTGAGATGTTATCAGCAACTGATGTAGAAAACACTTTGAATCAAGATGGTACTACATTGGTAGTAATTAATTCAGTTTGTGGATGTGCAGCAGGTACTTGTAGACCAGGTGTTGTAATGGCTGTACAAAATGCTGTTAAGCGTCCGGATCGTTTAGCTACAAGCTTTGCAGGCTTTGATATTGAAGCGGTAAATAAGGTAAGAGAATTATCATTGCCTTATCCTCCATCATCACCAGCTATTGCATTATTTAAAGATGGTGCATTGGTTAGTATGGTAGAACGTCATCAAATAGAAGGTCGTCCTGCACAAGTAATTGCACAGCATTTAATTGCTGTTTTCAACGAGCATTGTAATTAATTTTAGCTTAGTTTTTAGATGGGTTAGTAAGTACGGGCCTCACTTTTGTGAGGCCTTGCTTTTTTAGCAGTTTTCTAATTACATTGCAACTCAATTTGTTTAAATCTTAATAGAGCTATATGTATCCCAATTTATATTACGCGTTTAAAGATCTTTTTGGTATAGAAATTACCGGATTGAAATTGGTTAATTCTTTTGGTTTTTTTGTAGCAATGGCTTTTATTATTTGTGCATGGGTATTAACCCTCGAACTAAAAAGAAAGCAACAACAGGGGCTATTTACTTTCTCAGAAGAAAAAATAATGATTGGCCAGCCTGCAAGTATTACAGAGTTATTGTTAAACGGTTTATTGGGTTTTGTTTTTGGATTTAAAATCATTGGTGCATTTACCATACCTGATGCATTAAATAATCCACCTGCATTTATATTATCTGGCAATGGCAATGTGTTAACTGGAATTTTAGTTGCAATTGTTTTTATCGCAATAAAATGGTGGGAAAAAAACAAGCAAAAGTTAAATAAGCCTGAAGAGCGAATCGTAAGAATTTGGCCACATGATCGGGTAGGAGATATTGTATTGTATGCTGCTTTGTTTGGATTTTTAGGGGCTAAAATATTTCACAACCTCGAAAATTGGACTGATTTTGCTGCTGACCCAATTGGCGCTTTAATTTCATTCAGTGGGCTTACTTTTTATGGTGGTTTAATTTGTGCAGGTATTGCAATTCTTTTGTATGCTAAAAAACATAATATCACCATTATTCATTTGTTGGATGCCATGGCAACTACAATGATGTTGGCCTATGCATTGGGAAGAATTGGTTGCCAGGTAAGTGGTGATGGCGATTGGGGAATAGTAAATACACAGCCCAAGCCCTTTAGTTGGATGCCCGATTTTTTATGGGCTTACCAATATCCACACAATGTAGTAGGAGAGGGAATACCTATAAAAGACTGCGTAGGTAATTACTGTAATCAATTGCCCTTACCTGTTTATCCTACACCTCTGTACGAAATAATTATTTGCCTGTTATTATTTGGGGTATTGTGGATGTTGAGAAAGAAAATTAAAGTACCCGGACAATTGTTCAGTTGCTACTTAATATTTAATGGATTGGAACGTTTTTTAATAGAAAAAATCAGGGTTAATACAAAGTATAATATGTTATTCAATCCAACACAAGCTGAATTGATTTCATTTACCTTAATTATTTTAGGTATTGTATTATTTGTTTTCTCCACCAAAAAATACCGGTTAAAATCGGATAAGCCCTCTTAAATGAGTCCTTAAAATGTTCAATGGAAAATTAAAGTGAGTACAGTAATTTTGTAATAAAATAATAAATATGCCATCTTTTGATATTGCCAGCGCGGTAGATTTACAAGTATTAGACAATGCCATTAACACGGTGAAAAAAGAAATTGCAGGTAGATATGATTTTAGGGATACGCCAGTAAAAGTTGAATTGAATAAAAAAGACTACATCGTTTCCTTAGAAGTAGGCAGTGAAATGCAAATGAAACAGTTAATTGATGTGCTTATTAGCCGATCAATGAAACAAGGGATTGATGGTAGTGCTTTTGATTTTTCAAAAGATGCTTACCCTAGTGGTAAAGTAGTTAAAAAAGAAGTACCTGTAAGAAATGGGTTAAAGCAGGACGATGCTAAGAAGATTGTAAAAATGATTAAAGACAGTGGTTCTAAAGTTCAGGCTGCAATTATGGATGATATTATACGGGTAACCGGTAAAAAAATAGATGATTTACAAGATATTATCGCAAAATGTAATGCAGGAGGATTTGGAATTCCGCTTCAATATGTAAATATGAAGAGCTAATTATCAATTTAAATAGCCTGAATTTGGTTAAGCGGCTAAAAAGTATTAATTTTGCTTTCCAAATTTTTAAATAATCATACGGCCAAATCCGTATAACCTAAACAAATAAATATGAAACAAGGTATCCATCCAGAAAGTTATCGTTTTGTTGTTTTCAAAGACATGAGTAATGGTACTGCTTTCTTGAGTAAATCTACAGCGCAAACAAAAGAAACCATTTTATGGGAAGATGGTAAAGAATATCCGGTTATTAAATTGGAGATTTCTAATACTTCTCACCCTTTTTACACTGGTAAAAATGTATTGGTTGATACAGCGGGTAGAATTGACAAGTTCAAGAAGCGTTACGCGAAAAAAGACTAGTTCAATTTCATTTTATATAAATCCTGCTCTAAAAAGCAGGATTTTTTTTGTACCTACATTGATTACCTTTGCAATAATAAATTGTTATGCATTTAGATATTCTTGCCTTTGGCGTTCACCCAGATGATGTGGAGTTAGGTTGTTCCGGAACCTTGTTAGCTGCCCATGCCGAAGGCAAAAAGACCGGTATTATTGATTTAACCCGTGGTGAATTGGGTACCAGAGGAACTGCTGAAACCAGAATGGTAGAAGCAAAAAATGCAGCTGAGATCTTGGGCATAAATCACCGTGAAAATTTAAATATGGCGGATGGATTTTTACAAAATGATGAAGTACACCAACGTAAAATTATTGAAGTAATCAGAAGATTTAAACCTTCAATAGTGTTGGCAAATGCACCTGCTGATAGACATCCCGATCATGGAAAGAGTGCCAAACTAGTGGCTGATGCTGCATTTTTATCGGGGTTGCGAAAAATAGAAACCTTCGATGCAGCAGGCAATCCTCAGACTGCCTGGCGTCCGGCATATGTATTTCATTACATTCAAGATCGTTATATAGCACCCTCATTTGTAATTGATATTTCTGCCCATATTAATCGTAAAATGGAAGCAATTCAAGCTTATAGCACGCAATTTTTTAATCCGGCATTAAATGAACCATCAACCTATATTTCTTCCCCAGAGTTTTTATCTATTTTAAAAGGTAGAGATGCAATGTTGGGTAAGCAAATTGGCGTAGCATATGCAGAAGGATTTATTACAGAAAAAGTGTTAGGTATGAATAGTTTTGACGCCATCATTCAACAAACAACCTAATTTTAAATAAACAACACCATTAATCGTTGTAAACATGTCAAACGTAAAAGTAGGCCTGGTTCAAATGAGTTGTACCGGCAACAAAGAGGAGAATATGGCTAAAGCCATTAAAGGAATTAAAGAGGCTGCACAAAATGGTGCACAAATAGTTTGTTTACAAGAACTGTTTACTTCTTTATATTTCTGTGATATAGAGGCGTATGAAAATTTTCAGTTAGCCGAACAAATACCGGGGGATAGCACCGAAATCCTCAGTAAAATTGCTGCAGCATTAAATGTAGTTATTATTGCTTCCTTGTTTGAAAAAAGAGCACAAGGGTTATACCATAATACAACAGCTGTATTAGATGCAGATGGCGCTTATTTGGGTAAGTACCGTAAAATGCATATTCCGGATGACCCCGCTTATTACGAAAAATTTTATTTTACCCCTGGAGATTTAGGGTATAAAGTTTTCAATACAAAATTTGCTAAAATTGGCGTGTTAATTTGTTGGGATCAATGGTATCCTGAAGCAGCACGTATTACAGCCTTAATGGGTGCCGAAATTTTATTTTATCCCACAGCTATCGGTTGGGCTACTTCGCAAGATGATGCAACCAATACAGAGCAATACAATGCCTGGCAAACCATTCAACGCAGCCACGCAATAGCTAATGGGGTGCATGTGGTTAGTGTAAATCGGGTGGGTTTAGAGCAAAATGGTTTGATGAAATTTTGGGGCGGATCATTTGTGTCAAATCCTTTTGGTTCATTATTGTTTAAAGGATCACATGATGTGGAAGAAGTTTCGGTGATTGAATTAAACTTAGCAAAAACAGATCAATATAGAACTCACTGGCCATTTTTACGTGATAGAAGAATAGATTCGTATCAACCGATTACCAAACGTTTTATTGATGAAAATGAATAATATACCAGCACAATTAGGGTATCGCTTTCCGGCTGAGTTTGAAGCACATGTTGCCACTTGGTTAAGTTGGCCTCATAAAGAAGCCAGTTGGCCCGGTAAAATAGATACTATTTATCCTGCGTACAGTCAATTTGTACAATACATCGCCCTGAGTGAAAAAGTGCGAATTAATGTAGCAAATGATGCAATGAAACTATTTGCATCTAATCACCTCCAACAAGCTGGAGTTAATATGGAACAAGTAGCGTTTTTTATGCATCCAACTAACGATGCTTGGTGTAGAGATCATGGCCCTGCCTTTTTAACCAATCCCAATGCAGTGCATAAAAAAATAATTGTAGACTGGAATTATAATGCTTGGGGGGGGAAATACCCTCCATTTGATATGGATGACGTAATTCCAACCTTAATTGGTCAACAGTTTAATTTGCCGGTTTATCATCCCGGAATTGTAATGGAAGGTGGTTCTGTTGAATTGAATGGTAAGGGAAGTTTGCTTACTTCAACTTGTTGTTTGCTGAATGAGAATCGAAATCCTCATTTAAATCAAGCACAAATTGAACAATATTTACGTGATTATTATGGAGTAGAACAAATACTTTGGGTAGATGAAGGTATTGTAGGAGATGATACCGATGGGCATATTGATGACACTATTCGGTTTGTGAATGAAGATACGGTGTTAACTGTTGTTGAAACGAATCAGCAAGATGAGAATTATGACTTACTTCAATCGAATTTAAAGCAATTAAAAGCAATGCGTTTGTTGAATGGGAAGCAATTAAATATTGTGGAGTTGCCAATGCCAGATGCCGTTGTTTTCGACGATCAACGATTGCCAGCATCATATGCAAATTTCTATATTAGTAACCAACATGTTATTGTTCCTACCTATAGATGTAAAAAAGATGATCCAGCTTTGAGAATCATTCAAGATTGTTTTACAGATAGGGAAGTAGTTGGCATCGACTCAACCGATATTATTTGGGGCTTGGGAAGTTTTCATTGCTTAAGTCAACAAGAACCGGAAGTATAAACTGCTTATCCTAAATGCTTTTTCAATTCTCTGGCAACGTCTCTGTTTTTAATGGTTTCGCGCTTATCATGTAGTTTTTTACCACGTGCTAAACCAATTTCAACTTTTACCAGTCCTTTGTTGTTGAAAAAAACTTTTAAGGGGATAATCGTGATGCCTTTATCGCGGAGTTTTAAAATTAGTTTTTTAATTTCTCTTTTATTGAGGAGCAATTTTCTGTCGTGAACAGCAATATGGTTATTAACAGTACCATGCGAGTATTCGGCAATATACAAACCACGCACCCAAACTTCTCCGTTGTCAATTAAGCAAAAAGCATCATTAAAACTTAGTTTTCCTTCTCTGATTGATTTTACTTCAGTACCTAACAATACAATGCCAGCTTCATATTTATCATCTATGTAGTAATTAAAATACGCTGATCGATTGTTCATGCTCAATTTCTAAACAATACTGCCAGTTGAGACAGTTTTTCTTTTAGGTTTTTTCTATCTACAATAAAATCTAAGAATCCATGCTCTAACAAGAATTCACTTCTTTGAAAACCTTCAGGCAGATCTTTTTTAATAGTTTCTTTGATAACACGAGGGCCAGCAAAGCCAATTAAAGCGCCTGGTTCTGCAATGTTTAAATCGCCCAACATGCCAAAGCTTGCTGAGATACCTCCAAAAGTTGGGTCAGTTAAAAGAGATATGAAGGGTAGTTGTGCATCACTTAATTGAGAAAGTTTACCACTGGTTTTAGCCAATTGCATTAAACTATAGGCACTCTCCATCATACGTGCACCACCGCTTTTACTAATTACTAAATAGGGTAAACGGTGTTCAATACAATAATCAACCGCCCTACTAAATTTTTCACCCATTACACTTCCTAAAGAACCTCCGATGAACTCAAAATCCATACAAGCAATTACCATGCCTTCACCATTCACTTTACCTACTGCTACCCGCATTGAATCTTTTAGATCCGTTTTAGCATGAATTTCTTCTAACCGCTTTTTGTAGGGCTTAAGGTCGGTAAAACCTAATGCATCCTTGCTGATAATGTTATCAAAGAGTTCGGTATATTCTTTATTGTCGAATAATTGTTCGTAGTATTCTTCACTGCCAATACGGTGATGGTGGTTGCATTTGGGACAAATAAATAAATTTTCTTTTAATTCATTTGTTGTACAAATTAAGCTACACTCCGGACATTTATTCCATAAGCCCTCCGGGGTTTCTTTTTTATCAGCAGTAGAAGTTAAAATTCCTTTTCTTTTACGGGTAAACCAACGAGATTTGCTTACCTCATTTTGCTGCGGTTCTCCCGAACCAGTTAATATTGATTCAATATCCTCTTCAATTTCTTTTTTCATAATAGCTTCAATCAATTGTGCCGGAAAGTTAATTAATATTTTAACATACTACTTTAATCTACTTTAAATGATTTGTAAAGTGTTGTATTTAAGTAGATTATACATTATTAAAAGTAAGTAAGCCATGAAAGGATTACTTACTTTTAATAATAAAGATTAAGCATTTCTGTTAATACAATTTAAATCTTCGAATGCTATTTCTAAGCGCTTTGCAAAAGTTTCTTCTCCTTTACGTAACCAAACGCGTGGGTCATAGAATTTTTTATTGGGTTTATCAGCTCCTTCCGGATTACCCAACTGTGCTTGCAAATAAGCTTCATTTTTCTTGTAAAACTGTTGTATTCCTTCCCAAAAAGCCCATTGTAGGTCGGTATCAATATTCATTTTGATGGCACCATATCCTATAGCTTCTCTAATTTGGTGTTGTGGTGAGCCACTGCCTCCATGGAATACAAAGTAAACAGGCTTTTTGCCAGTTTTTAATTCTTGTTCAATATAATCTTGGCTATTTTTCAAAATTACTGGACGAAGTTCTACATTACCAGGGCTATATACACCATGAACATTACCAAAAGCAGCTGCAACAGTAAATAAATTGCCTACTTTACTTAACTCGGTATAAGCATAAGCAACGTGTTGAGGTTGAGTATATAGTTTGTCGTTTTCTACACCACTATTGTCTACACCATCTTCTTCACCGCCTGTTACACCTAACTCAATTTCAATACTCATACCAAGTGGCGCCATTCTTTTGTAAAAATCAACAGAAGTTTGGATGTTTTCTTCTAAACTTTCTTCTGATAAATCCAACATATGAGAACTGAATAAAGGTTGGCCTTTTTCTTTATAAAATTGTTCACCTGCATCTATCAAACCGCTAATCCACGGTAACCATTTTTTAGCAGCATGATCTGTATGAAGTACTACAGGAACCCCATAATATTTAGCTACATTGTGAATATGTAATGCGCCAGAAATTGCCCCTGAGATATTCGCTTGAAGTGCGTCGTTGGGCATTCCTTTCCCAGCGATGAATTGAGCTCCTCCATTAGAAAATTGAACGATAACAGGAGAATTTACTTTTGCAGCTGTTTCTAATGTTGCATTAATGGTGTTGGTACCGGTAGTGTTTACGGCCGGGATTGCAAATTGATTTTCTTTAGCATCATTATACAATGCTTCTAATTCTTTTCCAAACAATACGCCTGAGCTGTACTTCTTCATTTTTAATATTTATTCGTTGTGATTAGAATAATTGACAACAAAAATAAAAGGGAGTGAATCCTTTAGTATGATTGTTTTTAACGCAATAAAGGTACTAAATTTAAGGCTAATATATGTTAGCTTTATTGTGATGTATCTTAAATTTTAGCTGTAATAATTATTTAGCCAAACTTTGAATTACGTCATACTTGGTAACAATATGATAATCACCTTTTTCATCTTTAGCCAATACTGCACCGTTTTCCTTAGTGATTAAGCTGCCTAATTTTTCTACTGGTGTTAAAAAATCGACCAATGGAAATGATTGTTCCATCACACTTTCAACGGTTGCTTGTTTTATTTCTGCATTATTAAACACCTTTAAAAAAAGGCCTACTTCACTGATACTTCCCACTAATTCATCATTGAGCATTACTGGAATATGTTCAATATCGTATTTCTTCATTAATTCAACTGCTTCTGCTACCGTTTGGTGGGTGTTTACTGTGATTAATTTTTTTCCTGAACGACCATTTATAATGTCTTTAAAGGTTTTTACTTCTAAAAATCCCCGTTCCATCATCCATTGATCGTTGTAAATTTTACCTACATATCTACTACCATGGTCGTGAAAGATACAAACGGCCAAACTATCATTATTTAGTTGATCTTTCAACTGCATCAGGCCCTGTAAGCAACTACCCGCACTATATCCACAGAATAACCCTTCTTCTTTTGCAATTCTTCTGGCCATTATGGCGCCATCTTTGTCAGAAACTTGCTCAAAATGATCGATAACACTCATGTCGTAATTTTGTGGAACAAAGTCTTCGCCAAAGCCTTCACTTATATAGGGGTGAACAAAACGCATATCTATTTCACCGGTATTAAAGTAGTTGGTTAATAGTGAACCATATACATCAATTGCCCATATTTTGATGGTTGGATTTTTTTCTTTGAGGTACATTGCAGTACCTGTAATAGTACCGCCAGTACCTGCAGTGCAAATCAGGTGGGTAATTTTACCTCCAGTTTGTTCCCAAATTTCAGGTCCTGTACTTTCGTAATGGGCTTGTCGATTGGCCAAATTATCGTACTGGTTCATATACATTGAATTGGGTATTTCTTTACCCAAACGCTTGGCAACACTATAATAACTGCGAGGGTCATCGGGAAGCACATTAGTAGGACAAACAATTACTTCGGCACCTACCGCTTTTAAAATATCCGCCTTTTCTTTTGATTGTTTGTCGGTGGTTACAAAAATACATTTATAGCCTTTAACGCATGCAGCAAGTGCTAAGCCCATTCCGGTATTTCCACTGGTACCTTCAATAATAGTACCACCTGGTTTAAGTTTACCCTCATTTTCTGCAACTTCAACCATCTTCAAGGCCATACGGTCTTTGATAGAATTTCCCGGATTAAAATAATCTACTTTAGCTAGTATCGTTCCCGGTAAATGTTGGGTAATTTTATTTAATTGAATCATTGGCGTGTTGCCAATGGTTTCTAATACATTTTTTTTCCACATATAAAACTAACACTTGTTTGTGCAAAGGTATATGTATTGAAGCAACACATTAAGAATTATGTAGATTGTGGAGAGAAAATTTCTTTGGATATTTTGGGGTAATGTTTTTGTAGAAATCTACTATTTCTTGCATGGTATCATTAAAATTAGTGGGCGTAATTTGCTTACCTATACCAGCTTTTTTTGTTTTATAATCAATATATCCTAGTAAAATGGGCACTTGTGCATTTTGCGCAACATGAAAGAAACCTGTTTTCCAGTTATTGTTATTGCTTCTAGTTCCTTCTGGTGTGATTACAAGTCTTAATTCTTCATGATTATTGAAAAGTTCGGTCATTGCTTCCACATTGCTGGGGCGGCTTCCGTTTAATCTTGGAGACCGATCAATTGCTATGGCGCCTAAATAATTGAGTAGGGTTGTAAAAGGGAATCTTAACCATTCTTTTTTAATCGTAAAACGAATTTTTAACTGATAGATAGAAAAGGCGATTATCATGTACCAAAAGTCCCAATTGCTGGTATGGGGAACTGCAATAATGATACATTTTTTGATATTAGGAGGTAGGTTTTCATCTACAGTCCAACCGGTATGTTTAAAAATAAACAAACCTATTTTACGCTTCATACAATGCAGTTAGGGGAGAAAGAAAATTAAAAATTATGCTTGAAAAGAATCGGCCATTTTGCTACAAAGGTTACTTTCAATCATTTTTTGCGCAAGCAAGATCATGTTGTAAAAGGCTTTGGCATTGCTTATTCCGTGACCAATTATTACAGGTTTTGCAACACCTAATACGGGTGTTCCACCATAATTTTCGTAATGGAATCTGTTGAGGTAGGCATCATTGCCAATTCCTCTTTGTTGGGCAATATCGTAAAAAGATTCGGCCATTTTGAGCACAATATTCCCGGTAAATCCGTCACAAACCATTACATCGGCTTTATCGGTAAAGAAATCTCTTCCTTCGATATTTCCAATGAAGTTGATTTGTTTGTTGGCTTTAAGAAGTGGGTAAGTAGCTTGGGCTAAAATATTCCCTTTCCCTTCTTCTTCGCCCACATTAACCAATCCCACAGAAGGTTGGGTAATGCCTAAAATATGTTCGGCATAAAGACTACCAAGGAGGGCAAATTGGTTAAGCAGCTCTGGTTTGCAATCGGCATTTAAACCAACATCTAACAAAACACCCGTACTGCCATTTATTTTAGGCATTATGGTTGCAATGGTAGGTCTTGTAATGCCTTCAATTGCTTTAATACTAAACATTGCACCAACTAACATGGCTCCGGTATTACCTGCACTAATAAATGCATCTATTTTGCCGGTAGCCAATAAATGAAAACCTATTGAAATAGAAGAACGTTGTTTTTCTTTAAGAGCTTTGGTAGGATGTTCGTGGTAGCCAATAACTTCCGGGGCATGTATAAAATGCAAATTGGGCGATGAAACAGCTAATTCCTCCATTATGGGGTTTACTACTGCTTCATCGCCTATGCAAAATATATTTACAGTTGAATAAGCCTCTGACAAAAAAAGCTGAATTCCTTTCACCGCTTCAAGTGGTGCAAAATCTCCCCCCATCATGTCTAGACCAATATTCATCATCCGCAAGCTACTGTTTAAAGTGAACCAAAAATTAAGCTTTTAAAGGTGCTTTTTCAGCAACTAATTTTCCTTTGTAAAACAATTTACCTTCGCTTACGTGAGCGCGGTGACGTACATGAATTTCTCCTGTAGTACTGTCTTTGCTTAAAGTTACCTCTTGTGCTACATAGTGTGTTCTTCTTTTAGCACTTCTCTGTTGTGAATGTCTGCGTTTTGGATTCGGCATTGTTCTAAATTTATAATTTCAAAAATATTATTCTAAATCTTTAAATTTTTCTAAACCCTTCCATATTGTAGGGGTTGTGTCTTTTTGTACATTTTCTTCCATTCTCTTCAACTGCGCTATTACATCTTGGTTACATTGTGAATTTCCTTTTTCATCGGCAGGGCAAATCTTCTGCAAAGGTACACTGAGATTTATGAACTCAAATATCCAATCTGAAACATGAAGATGACTTTCTCCTCTACTGATATAATAAATATCAGGATCTTCTTCTTGTTCATTCATTACATCAGGTTCTTCAACAAGCTTTACTATGATATTGAACTCTTCCCATAATTGAAGGGTAAGATTATTTCCACAGCGATCGCAGTTAGTTTCTACGGTACCGTCTATGTCAAATTTCAACTGCATAAAGCCTGAATTTTTTTCCAGACTAAGTTTAACAATTGCGTTACAATTGCTAAAATCTTGTTTGCCATAATTCACAAAGAACTGATCAACCACCACATATTCATATAAATGAATACCCGGCTTTAAACCCACAAAAGCGATCTCATATTCACGCCGATTACTCATATCCACATTTTAAGGGTTTGCAAAGGTAGAATAATCACCTCAATTTGCCAAAGCATTGTAAAAAGAACTTTATAAGCTTATTTTTACCGTTCATTTACAGGCAAAATGATATGGCAATCTCCGTAATTATTGATGAAAATAGTATAAAAAAGACCATTTTAGTTGTGATTTTGGCTTTTTTGATCTTTTTTGTAGGCCATTTTCCTGGATTTGTGGAAAATTATTATTCAGTTTTATTTTATCCACTTTGGTCGAAACTACTGCGTTTTTGTTTTGGTTGGATAAGTTTTAGTGTTGGAGATGTTGTGTATTTTGTTGTTTCGCTATTATTGATTCGATTGTTAATAGTTAGCTTCAACAGAAAGAAGATTCGTTTCGCATATTTCATTCAATATTTATGTAGACTGATTCGTTTTTTGAGTTGGGGGTATATTTTTTTTAATCTTTGTTGGGGATTAAATTATCATCGGCAAGGCATTTCAAATCAAATACATATTAAGTTAAATACTTATTCGGTATTGCAAATAACTGATTTAAAAAAGTACTTAATATATAAAACCAATGAATGTAGACGAAAACTGAACGACAGTTCATTAAAGGAGTTGCCTAAGGAATTTGTTTTTGATGAAGCTGCTAAAGCCTATTTAACCATTAGCTCGAAGTATGTTTTTTTTCAATATCAACCAACTTCTTTAAAAAGTACCGAATTTAACTGGTTGGCAGATTACATTGGATTTACTGGTTACTATAATCCATTTACCGGTGAGGCTCAAGTTCGTACCGATGTTCCCCATATACTATTACCATTTATTGTATGCCATGAAATTGCGCACCAACTTGGTTATGCAAGTGAGCGTGAAGCTAATTTCGTAGGCTATTTAGCCGCATCTCAATCAACCAATGTATATTTTAATTATTCTGTTTACCTTGAATTATTGAATTATGCGATGGGAGAAGAATACTTTTTGTACGCAAAAGAGAACAGTTATAGCCAATTTAAAGCAGCGATGCTTTATAACAAGTTGCACATCGATCCACTTGTACAACAAGATCGAAAAGCAATAAAACAGTTTTTCAAGCAAAGACAAAATAGATTCGCTCCGGTTAGCGCAAATTTATATGACCAATTTTTGAAATTAAATCAACAAGTTGAAGGAATTGCGAGCTACAATGAAGTGTTGGCTTGGTTAATTGCCTATAAAGAAAGCAAAGGGAAGCTTTAAAACTTATTTTTCCACATCATACTTTCTATTGGCTTATTGGGTTGACCGCTATACTTTGCATTTGATTTTTGATTGTATTTTATGGCTATTTCGCCATCAACCGGAAAATAAATGAGTTGCCCAATTGGCATTCCAGTATATACTCTTACTGGCTGTTTGCAAGATATTTCAAGTGTCCAATTCCCGCAAAAGCCCACATCACCCTTGCCAGCAGTTGCATGAATATCAATACCTAAGCGACCAGTAGAAGATTTCCCTTCTAAAAAGGGTACATGGGCATGTGTTTCGGTATACTCCATGGTTACTCCCAAATAAAACCCAGATGGTTCCAATACAAAACCATCTTCCGGTATTTCGAAATATGCTATTTTATTGTGACTTTTTGCATCTAATATGGCATCTGTATAGGTGGCTAACCACTTACCCAAATGTACATCATAGCTGTTGCTACCTAAATCGGCACGATTGAATGGTTCAATTTTAATCGTGCCTTTTTCGATTTCTTCTAAAATACGCAAATCACTTAAAATCATATTGAGTACTTTTACAGTTAAAATGTTACCGCAAGGTAATTAATAATTGACAATTATTAATTGACAATTATTAATTGATAAAGGATAAAGGATAATGGATAATGAATTAAACAAGAACAATATTTTTAAAACAATAATTGTAAAGTGCCTTTAATATTACAACAAGACATTTCACCTAATACAAAATTGGCGGTTTGGAAAATTGATGAAGATGTAGCATTTTTCCAGCAAAATGGGGTCATCCCATTGCCGATAAGCCATCCTGTAAAGCAGTTGCAGCATTTGGCTGGAAGGTTTTTATTGACATTTTTGTTTCCTGATTTTCCGATTACTGATATTGTAATATTGCCCACTCGTAAGCCTGTATTGCTTCATCAACAATATCATTTTTCTATTTCACATTGCACCAATTATGCAGCGGCAATTGTAAGTAAAACAAATAGTGTGGGGGTGGATGTTGAAACCATCACTGAAAGGGTGTTGAAAATTCAGCATAAATTTTTAAATGAAAAAGAGTTGTTGTTTTTAGCAGAATTGAATCGAAATACGTTAATTAAACAATTAACCGTATTGTGGAGTGCCAAAGAAGCAATGTACAAATGGTGGGGAAGTGGGGATATTAGTTTTAAAGAAGTATTACAAACTCGACCATTTAGTTGTAAATCTGAAGGAATCATCAATGCCGATTTTATACACAACGATCTGACAATGCCACTTACATTAAATTACAGAACAACCGATGAACTAAGTTTGGTTTGGGTTGAATCGGCATTCAACTAATCGGCTATTTTATTTTTGGTTTTGGTTACTTGTTTAAGTAATTTTCTTAACGATTGTTTTAAATGGGTTTTTAGCAATTGACCCATCGTTTTTGCTTTTAAATAATGGCTGTTGTTAAAATGTAAAGCCAGTGATTCTTTTAGTTGTAAAATTTTTTCGGGTTTAGAAATATCATCATCATCCATAATATCTAATAATTCCATGATTCTATACCTGGATGAAACCAATCGAAATGTCATCATTGTTTTTTCTTCTGCTTGGTATTGTTCAATTGATTTTGGATTCAGGTGTTTAGATACTACATTAACCAGTGGTTGATTTTCTTTAAAAAATTGCGGCAGGTATAAATTTTTTCTTCCTTCATACGATTGTTGATCAAAATCAATAGCTCTGATTCGGTATTGATAATCTTCGATATCTGGAGTAATATTAACCACAAAATTATAAGCGCGCATGTCTCCTAATAAATGCACAAAACATCTTTCATTGAATTTTACAAATTCTTTGGCTAGTCTAATTTGATTGGTATGAGGGTCATTTAGGTGTTCTGCAATAAATATGTCGCCGGGAATACCGGGGATATGTTCTTCAATTAAAGTGTCTTTGCAGGTAAAATATACCATTCTATTGGGAGATAGCATGTGCTCAAGTTCTAATCCATACACTCTGCTGGCATCGGCTTGTTTAATATAATAGTGATCGTAATTGTCATTGAATTTATTAATGATTCTAATTCGAAATGGTTGGCTATTGCCGAAGAAACAAAAATCAATTCTTGCTACATCTAAGTGATCAATATAGCTCATATCTCCTTCTGTTTTTAAGATTGCATAAACTTTCACTAAACAATCTCTTAGGAAAGACCATTCTTGCATGTCATAGGATACTTTTTCCCAAGCTGTATCATGGCCATTTTTATCTTTAAGCGGAATCGTATACGTGAAACGTTTCAAATCTTTATAACCAAAAGGAAGTTTTACTTCTCTACCATACTTAACTAAATAATTCCTTAAATCATCTTTAATAGGGTAGATGGGCTTCTTTTTTGAAGGTAAATCAGATGTACCCTGTGGATTCATATTTTGGTTAAAATTGATCAAATAAAGCGTTTATATGTTTAATTAAAGGTTTTTTAAGTTATCACAAGGTATAAAAATCAATTGAAAATAATGGATTAACTCATTGGGTGATTCATGAATTCTTTTTGGTATTCAAAAGGCGTTTTTCCATTGATTCGTTTAAATGATTTATAAAAATTGGTAGCGTTATTGAATCCACATTCAAAAATTATTTGTGTTATGTTTAATTTGTTTTCAATTAATAATTTACTGGCATATCCTATTCTTAATTCTTGTAAAAACAAATTATACGTTTTTCTTGTATGCATTTTAAAATACCTGCAAAATGAATTAGGGCTTATATTTGAAACTTCAGCAATTTTTTTTAAGCTTATTTTTTCTTTGAAATGTTGAAGGGAAAAATTATATATAGCGTTAATCCGTTCGGTTACTTTCTCTTCTATATTTGGTTCGAAACCAGATGAAGAAATTAGTTTTCGATTTTTTGCGTCAGCAATTTTCTGTAAAATATGTAACAATAGTATGATTCTTTCTGATTCAACTGCTAATAACATCTCTTGTAATTTATTAATTACAAATTGTTTAGTACTGCCTGTAATGCTAATGCCTCTTCTTGCTTGTAATAACAAAGATTTTATTTTTTTATTTTCGGGTAAATCTAAAAAAACATTGCCCCAAAAATCTTCTTTGAAATGTACAACTGTTGCTTGTGCTTTGATTGTTGATTTTTTTTGAAAATATTGTTCATCGCATCGCCAGTAATGAGGTAGATTGGCCCCAACTAATATTACATCATCTTTTTTAAATCGATGAATAGCATCTCCCATAAATTGAATACCAGTTCCTTTTTGTACATGCAATAATTCAACTTCAGGATGAAAATGCCATCGGTTATAAAAATAGGGAACAATATCTTGCCGAATACTAAAGCTGTAGTTGGGAGTAGGAATAACCTTCAGTAAATGCGGATTCATTGTGTTTATTTTACACAAAATAGCTAAAAAAGAATAAAAAATGCCAATATAGTTTAATATTATGCTAATAATGCAAAGCTAATGGAATTGGATATTGGTTATCTTCAATTTCGATTGACTTGCTATTTGTTGTGTATGCTTGTTGACTTGCAAATAGTATTTAATTCATTGGTTTATCTATAGAATAGGTAATTAATAAATGTATATGAGTGCTATACAACAAAAAGTATTAAAAGTAGATGTAAACGATAATGTATTGGTTGCATTAAAAGATTTACAAAAAGGGGATACTGTTTCTTGGAATAATACATCAATAAGTCTTGTAGAAGACATTCCAGCAAAGCATAAAATATTTTTACAGAATTTATTACCGGGATCAGTTATAATAATGTATGGTGTTACTGTTGGAACTACTGCTGTTGCTGTTGAATCGGGTAGTTTGATGACAGTACAGAATACCCATCATGCAACTGATCCATTTAAATACAAAGGCGCAAATTATACATGGAATGCTCCAGATGTTACAAAATATGAACAACGTTCATTTAAGGGCTATCATAGAAGTGATGGCAGGGTAGGTACTGCAAATTATTGGTTATTTATTCCAACTGTATTTTGTGAAAATAGAAATTTAGAAGTAATTAAGGAAGCATTGCACAATGAATTGGGGTATGCAAATACCGAGAAATACAATGCATATACGCATGAATTAGTAGCGGCTTTTAAGGAGGGGAAGGATGTTGGTAAAATTGATTTTTTACCAAATATTTCAGCACCTCAATTGAATAGAGTGTTTAAAAATATTGATGGCATTAAATTTTTAAATCACCAGGGTGGATGTGGAGGTACACGCCAGGATGCCATTACATTGGGTAAATTATTAGCAGCGTATGCAGATCATCCAAATGTGGCGGGGATTACCGTATTGAGCCTTGGTTGTCAGCATTTACAAGTAAATGATTTTAAGCAATATTTACATGAGCGGAATCCATCTTTTAATAAACCACTCTTAATTTTCGAACAACAACAAAGTATTAGTGAATCTCAATTAGTTGCAAGTGCCATTCAACAAACATTTCTTCAACTAATAGAGGTGAATAAAATAGAGCGGAGCGATGCTCCTTTAAGTGCGCTAACAATTGGTGTAAAGTGTGGGGGAAGTGATGGGTTTAGTGGTATATCTGCCAATCCAGCAGTAGGGCATTGTGCTGATTTAGTTGTAGGATTAGGCGGTAAAATATTGTTGGCAGAGTTCCCGGAATTGTGTGGTGCAGAACAGGATTTAATAGATCGGTCGGTGAATGAACCCGTGGCACAAAAGTTCATTCGATTAATGACTGATTATAATAATGAAGCATTGGCAGTAGGATCAGGTTTTCATATGAATCCATCTCCTGGAAATATCAAAGATGGGTTAATTACAGATGCGATTAAAAGCACAGGCGCTTGTAAGAAAGGAGGCACTTCCCCAGTTACAGATGTGTTAGATTATACAGAACCTGCCATTAAGCCGGGATTAAATTTAGTTTGTACACCCGGAAACGACGTGGAGGCAACAACTGGCAAAGCTGCGAGTGGAGCTACGTTGATACTTTTCACAACAGGATTGGGTACACCTACTGGTAATCCGGTTTGTCCAGTTATTAAGATATCCACCAATACTAAGCTTGCTAAGAAAATGAGTGACATTATCGATATAGATACTGGTGGGATTATTGAAGGTGAAAAAAGTATAGAACAAATGGGGGAGGAGATATTGGAGTATGTGATTCTTGCAGCGAGTGGCGAAATTATTCCCAAAGCTGTATTGTTAAATCAAGATGATTTTATTCCATGGAAACGTGGCGTATCATTATAATGATGCTCAAAAAAAATATACGTAATTAACAACAACAACTATGTTTCAATTAAGTAATCAAACAACAATAGTAACAGGTGGCGGAAGTGGAATTGGTCGTGCAATTGCTACTTGTTTTGCAAAGCAAGGAGCTGTAGTATATATATTCGACATCGATGAAAAGGGTTCAGCACAAACGGTTGCAGAGATTGCTGCTGCAAATGGCTCAGCTAAAAGTATTTTATTAGATATATCAAATCAGCAACAAGTAGAAGCTGCTGTTCAGCAAGTGCTAGCAGAACGTTCTGGAATTGATATTTTGGTGAACAATGCGGGCGTATCGCATATTGGCAATGCTGAAAATACAACAGAAGAAGATTTTTACAGAATTTTCAACATCAATGTAAAAGGTGTATACAATTGTTTACATGCAGTAATTCCTTTTATGAAAGAAAAGCAAAAAGGAGTGATATTAAATATGTGTTCTATTGCCGCATCAGTTGGCTTGGCAGATCGATTTGCCTATAGTATGAGTAAGGGGGCAGTGTTAGGTATGACGCTGTCTACTGCAAAAGATTATTTATCGAGCAATATTCGATGTAATTGTATCTCTCCGGCAAGGGTTTATACACCTTTTGTTGAAGGTTTTATTGCAAAAAATTATCCAGGAAAAGAAACAGAAGTGTTTGAGAAATTATCAAAGAGTCAACCTATTGGCAGAATGGGTAAGCCCGAAGAAATCGCGCATTTGGCATTGTATTTATGCAGTGCCGAAGCCGGTTTCATTACGGGTTGTGATTATCCAATTGATGGTGGCTTTATAAAATTAAATAACTAATATTAAATGATATAAAATATACTGTATGAAATTAATTCGATTTGGAGAAGTAGGTAGAGAAAAACCTGGTGTGATAGTTAATGATAAATGTTTTGATGTATCAACATGGATAACAGATTATGATGAAACGTTTTTTGAAAATAATGGGATCGAAGTACTGGAGAATTTATTAGCAACTAAAACATTGCCGGAAGTTGAAGTAGTGCGGTATGGTTGTCCTGTTAAGCGTCCATCAAAAATAGTTTGTATTGGATTGAATTATATTGATCATGCAAAAGAAACTGGTGCTACTCCGCCGGCAGAACCGGTAATATTTTTGAAATCTACTACTGCAATTGTTGGACCGAATGATGCGGTAATGATACCAAAAGATTCTGTTAAAACAGATTGGGAGGTTGAGCTAGCTGTTGTAATTGGGAAAAAAGCATCTTATGTAGAAGAGGGAAATGCAATGGATTATGTAATGGGATATTGTTTACATAATGACGTGAGTGAGCGTGAATTTCAATTAGAGAGAAGTGGTACATGGGATAAAGGAAAAGGTTGTGATACATTTGCCCCAATTGGGCCATGGTTGGTTACTAAAGATGAAATTTCCAATCCACATCAGCTACGTTTGTGGTTGAATGTAAATGGCACTAAAATGCAAGATGGAACAACGTCAAATTTAATTTTCAATATTCCATTTTTAGTTTCCTATGTTAGTCGCTTCATGACATTATTGCCCGGAGATATTATTTCTACAGGAACACCTGCAGGGGTAGGTTTGGGAATGAATCCACAAGTATATCTTAAACCAGGTGATCTGATGGAATTGGGAATTGATGGACTGGGACAATCTTCACAAAAAGTAATTGCTTTTAATAAATAACCATATAATCATTTGATATGTCAACTTCAAAAAATCATTCCTATTTATTTGCGTTTATTTTAGTAACCTGTTTGTTTTTTTTATGGGGATTTGCACACAATCTCGATCCGATTTTAATACCTCATTTAAAAAAATCATTTACGTTAACCAATACACAGGCAACACTAATTGATTCTGCAGTATTCATAGCTTATTTTTTAATGGCATTGCCAGCGGGATTTATTATGAAGCGCTTTGGATATAAAGCGGGGATTATTGTTGGACTATTATTATTTTCTGCGGGATCATTCATGTTTTTACCAGCAGCCGATCACCAGTCGTATAACTACTTTTTAATTGCACTTTTTGTGATTGCATGTGGATTAACCATTTTAGAAACGGCTGCAAACCCTTATGCTGCGGCATTAGGAGACCCATCAACTTCAACACAGCGATTAAATTTTGCACAATCATTCAACGGCTTAGCAGCTGCGCTAGCTCCAGTAATAGGTGCAAGAATAATTTTAACAAAAGGGCATAGCGATATTGAATTGAATGCAATGACTGATGCAGCTAAGCAAATAGCACTAGCATCAGAAGCAGCATCTGTAAAAATGCCTTATGCTATTTTAGGAATTGTTTTGATATTGGTTGCTGTATTGTTTGCATTGGTGCACTTACCTAAAATTCAGCAATCAACCGGACATGTAGCCAGTAAAAACATATTTCACGCTTTTAAACACAAGCACCTTACTTGGGCTGTTGTTGCACAATTTTTTTATGTAGGGGCACAGGTTACAGTATTTAGTATGTTTATTTTATATGCGGAGAAAGCTGCTTTATTGCAGCAAGTAGATGCTGCAGATTATTTGGGTGCTTGCGGAATTGCTTTTTTAATTGGAAGGTTTTTAGGCACATTTTTTATGAAATTTGTAGCACCTCAAAAATTATTGGCATTATATGCAAGCATCAATACGTTGTTGTGCATCATTGCAATCGCTGCATCAGGTATGGTTACAGTTTATGCAATTATTGGTATTTGTTTTTTTATGTCGATTATGTTTCCAACTATTTTTTCATTAGGGATTAATCAATTAAAAGGTGATACCGAGTATGGAAGTAGTTTAATTATCATGTCGATTGTAGGTGGAGCAATCTTACCACGCTTTTTTGGAATGATTTCCGATAGTACAGGCAATATTCAATTAGGGTATATTGTGCCGTTGGTTTGCTTTTTGGTGATTATATTTTTTGGTTGGAAAGGATATAAAGTAAATACAAATACAGAAGAGATATGAAAAAATATTGTTTTGCGGTAGATTTAGTGGATGATGAAAAATTAATTACTGAATACGAACAGTACCATGAAAAGATATGGCCCGAAATTTATGCTTCTATTGTAGATGCAGGAATTGAAAACATGGAAATCTATCGAGTAGAAAATCGCTTGTTCATGATCATGGAAACGAATGATTCCTTTTCATTTGAAAAGAAAGCTTCAATGGATATGAATAACGAAAAAGTGCAAGAATGGGAATTGTTAATGTGGAATTATCAACAAGCGTTACCATCTGCTAAAAAGGGAGAAAAATGGATTCCGATGAAAAAAATATTTCAACTAAATAAGTGAAATGAAAATTATTGATACGCATCAACATTTTTGGAAGTACAATGCCGCCAATTTCGGTTGGGTAAATGATGAAATGAAAATTCTTAGAACAGATTATTTACCATTGGATCTTTATCCTATTTTACAAAAAAATGATGTTGAGGGTTGTGTAGCAGTGCAAGCCGATCAATCTGAAAAAGAAACAGAATTTTTATTACAGATGGCTAATGAAAATCCTTTTGTAGTTGGGGTTGTGGGATGGGTTGATCTATGTGGAGAATTGATAAATGAACGGTTGAAATATTTTAAACAGTTTTCTAAACTTAAAGGATTTCGGCATATTCTACAGGGCGAAGAACCTTCATTTATGTTGCAACAAAATTTTTTGCATGGTATTGGTTTATTGCACCAATACAGTTATACCTATGATTTGTTAATTTATCCGCAACATTTATCTGCTGCGTTAGAATTGGTTAAGCAGTTTCCCTTTCAATCATTTGTAATAGATCATATTGCCAAACCGAATATTGGAAAAAACGAAATGGATAAATGGGAAAAGGGAATAATGGATTTGAGTAGTTGCTCGAATGTATTTTGTAAAATTAGTGGATTAGTAACAGAAGCAAATTGGGCAGGATGGACAACAGCAGATCTTACGCCTTATATTGATAAAGTTGTTCAATATTTTGGGGTTGATAGAATAATGTTTGGAAGTGATTGGCCTGTCTGCTTGTTAGCTTCTTCTTATGACAATTGGTTGAAAGTAGTGAAAGAATACTTTGCCAGTTATTCAATTGAAGATCAAGAGAAAATATTTAGTAAAAATGCGATTAAGTTTTATCATTTATAAATGTGAAATATGAATTGTCAACTTCAAAATAAGGTTGTAATAGTTTCTGGCGGTGCAAAAGGGATAGGAAAAGGTATAGTAGAAGTATTGGCTAAAGAAGGCGCAATACCTGTTATTATTGGGCGGAGTGAAGCCGATAATCTTGTTGTAGTGAATGATATAATTGCTAAAGGAGGTCAAGCGGGACAAGTTGTTGCAGAATTGTCGGATCCGTTGGCTTGTGAATCTGCTATTCATCAAGTTATTAAAATGTATGGATGTATTGATGGCTTGGTAAATAATGCGGGTGTTAATGATGGTGTTGGATTAGAACATGGCGATTATAAACGGTTTATGGAAAGTTTGCATAAAAATGTGGTACATTATTATTTATTGGCACATTATGCTTTACCAGAATTGATTAAATCAAAAGGAAGTATTGTAAATATTACTTCCAAAACAGCCGAAACTGGGCAAGGGAATACTTCAGCATATGCAGCATCAAATGGCGCTAGAAATGCTTTGACGCGAGAGTGGGCTGTAGAGCTTGCGAAATATTCAATACGTGTTAATGCTGTAGTGGTTGCAGAATGTTATACCCCATTGTATGAAAAATGGATTAATACACTGCCGGATCCTAATAATAAATTGGCTGAAATTACTGCTAAAATACCCTTTGAAAAACGGTTTACCACTGCAGAAGAAATTGCTAATATGACAGTATTTTTATTGTCACCATTATCGAGTCATACAACTGGACAATTAATTTATGTAGATGGAGGGTATGTACATTTAGACAGGGCAATGAATTAAATAATGTAAATTTAAAAAAAGCAACATGAACAAATATTGTTTTTTATTTTTTCTTTTATTAAATGTAATTACGGGGTTGTCGGCTCAACAAAAACATAGTTTTGAGATTAAGGGGAGTTCTTTTTTATATGATGGGAAACCTATAAAGATATATTCTGGTGAAATGCACTTTGCAAGAGTGCCTAAAGAATATTGGAGGCATAGATTAAAGATGATGAAAGCAATGGGTTTGAATACTGTTGCAAGCTATGTGTTTTGGAACTATCATGAAACTAATCCTGGGATTTGGGATTTTAAATCAGGGAATAAAAATATTGCAGAGTTTGTAAAAATTGCTGGTGAAGAAGGATTGCTGGTGATTTTACGACCCGGCCCATATGCTTGTGCTGAATGGGAATTTGGAGGATATCCGTGGTGGTTGCAGAAAGAAAAATCATTGGTTATACGTGCCAACAATAAAGCATTTTTAGATTCTAGTAAAATATACATACAACAATTAACAGCACAAATAAAGCCACTACTCATTACCAATGGAGGGCCAATTATTATGGTTCAAGCTGAAAATGAATTTGGCTCATATGTTGCACAACGAAAAGATATTCCATTAGCTGAACATAAAAAATACAATACAGCTATTAAGCAATTGTTGGTTGATGCTGGTATTAATGTACCATTGTTTACATCCGATGGAAGTTGGTTGTTTAATGGTGGCGCTATTGAAGGTGTATTGCCCACTGCTAATGGGGAAGATGATGTGGTAAAACTGAAGAAAATAGTAAACGAGTATAACAAAGGGGAAGGTCCCTATATGGTAGCTGAATTTTATCCAGGTTGGTTAAGTCATTGGGCCGAACCATTTCCTGTTGTTACTACCGAGTCGGTTGTTATGCAAACAGAGAAATATCTACAAAATGATGTATCATTTAATTTTTACATGATACATGGTGGGACTAATTTTGGTTTTACATCTGGAGCAAACTACGATGGGAATCATGATATACAACCCGACTTGACTAGTTACGATTATGATGCACCAATTAGTGAGGCAGGTTGGGTTACTCCTAAGTATACTGCTTTAAGAAATCTTTTTAGTAAATACCATAAAGCGCCATTGCCACCAGTGCCTGCTGCAATTAATACCATTGAATTACCTACAATACCAATGAATAAAACAGTTGATGCATTTAATGTAAAAAATCAAACCAGTGCTGTATTGTCGGATACTGTTTTGACTTTTGAAGATATGAATCAGGGACATGGATACATGTGGTATTCAAAACATTTTACACAACCAATAAAAGGGAAACTACAAATACAAGGATTAAGAGATTTTGCAACTTTATATGTAAATGGTCGAAAGTTAGCCACCTTGAATCGTTACGATAAAAATTATTCATGTGAAATTGATATTCCTTTTAATGCTACTTTAGATATATTAGTAGAGAATATGGGTAGAATAAATTATGGTGCTGAAATTATTCATAATTTAAAGGGGATAATTGGAAAAGTTATGATTGATGAAGTTGAAATTACAGGTGGATGGAAAATGACAGGTATGCCATTCAACACTGTTCCTGCTATCAATAATTATTCAAATAGTTATACCAAGCATCAACCTGTATTTTATAAAGGTAATTTTCAATTAGCTACAACTGGTGATACTTTTTTGGATATGCGTAAGTGGGGAAAAGGAATAGTTTTTGTAAATGGTCATAATTTAGGACGTTACTGGAACAGAGGTCCACAGCAAACATTATACGTTCCGGGTGTTTGGCTTAAAAAAGGGAATAATGAAATAATTGTTTTTGAACAATTAAATGATTTGAAGCAGGATAAAATAGAATCTATAAAAAATCCAATTTTAAATAGTTTGAAGTAATATCGAGTTAAATAATTGATCTACTATTAATGTTCATTTTAAAACCAAATTGTATGTTTAAATTGTTAAAGACGAACAAAATGATTGTTGCTGTGATACTCAGTAACCTAATTTTGATGAGTAATGTATTTGCACAAGCGCATGACTATTTTCCTGATCCTGACCCTTTGGTTCAACAAAAGTTAGAACAATGGAAAGACATGAAGTTTGGTTTGTTGATGCATTGGGGACCATATAGTCAATGGAGCGTTGTTGAAAGTTGGAGTATTTGTCCTGAAGATGTTGGTTGGGCAACGGGTGCAAGAGTAGAGAAAAAACCAGATTTAGATTACAACTCATATGTTAAAGCTTATGAGAATTTACAAACAACTTTCAATCCTTCAAAGTTTAGTCCCGAAAAATGGGCTGCAGCTGCAAAGGATGCAGGAATGAAATATGTAGTTTTCACAACTAAGCATCATGATGGTTTTTGTATGTTCGATACAAAAACGACTAATTATAAAGTTACAGACAAGAATACGCCTTTCTCTACCAATAAAAGGAGTAATGTAGTGAAAGAAGTTTTTAATGCATTTAGAAATGAAAATTTATGGGTTGGTGCATATTTTTCAAAGCCTGATTGGCATAGTGAATACTACTGGTGGAATCGTTTTCCTGCATTAGATAGAAATGTGAATTATGATATTCAAAAACATCCCGACAGATGGAAACAATTTGTAGATTATACCCATACACAGATTAATGAATTAATGAGTGATTATGGTAAGGTAGATATACTTTGGTTAGATGGAGGTTGGGTAAGAAAAAAAACAGAGGAACAGGCAAAGAAAGATTATATAAAGAATTATGATGAAAATCATTTTGGAATTAATAGTCAAAACCAGGACATCAACATGGCATTGCTTGCAAAAGAAGCAAGAGCTAAACAACCAGGATTGATTGTTGTTGATAGAGATGTACCAGGTGAACAACAGAACTATTTAACTCCAGAGCAACATATTCCAGAAACAGGATTGCCTTATCCTTGGGAAACTTGTATGACGATGGCAGGAAGTTGGAGCTATTCAAAAGATGATGTATATAAACCTACATCAGAATTAATTACCAAACTGGTTGATATAGTAAGTAAAGGTGGAAACTATTTATTGAATGTTGGACCAAGTCCTGAAGGTGAATGGCATGATGCGGCTTATGAAAGATTAGCTGAAATAGGAAAGTGGATAAAAATAAATGGAGAAGGAATTTATAATACTAGAATGTCTACTGTATTTGGTGAGGGAGATAAAATAAGGTTTACACAATCTAAAGATGGAAAGACTAAATTTATTTTCTTGTTAGACAATACAGTTGAAAAAGTTAAGGTAACCAAATTGTCAATTGGTAAAAATGCTGTCATTCAAATGTTAGGAACCTCTGGAAATTTAAAGTTCAAACAAGTTGAAGGAGGAGTTGAAATAAATATTCCTGCAACATTGAAAAATAAATCAGCTTATGTTGGGGTATTAAAGGTGCAAGAATAAATAAGTATTTAGAAAAAAGAGGTAATACTACATATATCATAAATGTAGTATTACCTTTTTTTATTTTGTTTATTTTATGTAAGTAGTGAAATAATTATACATTAAATTTTATAATATTAAAAAACCATAAAATTTAATTTATTTTTAAGTTTCTTTAAATTTCAAACAATACAAAAAAAAATAAAGTATAAGTGTATGACTAACTACTATTATTTTTTTTTGGTGTTGTCTACTATACAAAAAAAAACAATATCTTTTTTAAAAATTTAATGAAACGGCTCAACTATTTTGTGTATAACCTTTATTTTCATTTAAACAACCTTGTAGTAATTGATAAAAGCTATTAAGATTGCTTTTTATTTAATAATTTTGTCATATCCTCCGATAAAGTGAACCAAAACTTTTCTTACCCCCCAGTGTAAGTGTTAATTTTTGTGCACATTTTTCTATAATTATTATTATAGTACTATTTATTGGAATTGGTAATTATAAATTATTAAAGAAGATAGAATATGTGTAAAAAAAAATTATCAGGTAAGTTCATTTACTCATTAATTTTTATTTTATTGATGGGTTCTTCCAAAGACTCATTTGGGCAGGGCGTTAAAATTGGAGATAATCCAACAAAAATTGATACTTCAGCTATATTAGACTTACAGTCTACTAAAAAAGGTTTTTTAGTACCTAGGATGAATACTGTAGCTATGAATGCTATACCTGTAACAATAGGTATTTCAAATCCAAGTGGTTCAAATGGACTAATTGTTTATAATACAGATTCATTAAGCCTTTGTTATTTTAATGGTTTCACTTGGCTTAATATAAGTTCGTTAAGAGATAATCTTCAAAACCAAATAATTTTCAAAAAATTATTAAAAGATAATTTTTTGGCAATGCCTAACGGGTTAGTATCTGATTCATTGGTTACTGTGTTGAACGGGGTCATTAGAAAAAGGCCAGCAGATCAATTTGTTTTTGTTACTGATACGTCATCAATGTTATTGCCATACGCTAAAAAGAGTGAATTGGCTGATTCTATGGCTCTTATCCATCAGATTATTTCAAATAATTCTGTTAGCTTTTTGGATTCAATAGCAATTTTAAAAAATAATTTATCAGATACCAGCTTTGCGTTAAGAAATATTATTAAATCGAATAATGATAGTATTACCAAATCATTGGCCGATACTGCATTGGCAATTCGCTCTACATTAAACGACACGACTATTGCGATTAATAACAGAGTAGCTGATACGGCCTTAGCCATCCGCTCTGCCTTGAACGATACGACTATTGCGATTAATAATAGAGTAGCAGATACAGCGCTAGCCATCCGTTCTGCATTACATGATACTACTATTGCAATTAATAACAGAGTAGCTGATACGGCATTAGCCATCCGTTCTGCATTGAACGACACAACCATTGCGATTAATAGTAGAGTTGCTGACACAGCATTGGCGATCCGCTCTGCATTAAACGATACGACTATCGCAATCAATAACAGAGTAGCTGATACAGCATTGGCCATCCGTTCTGCATTGAATGACACGACTATTGCGATTAATAGTAGAGTTGCTGACACAGCATTAGCCATTCGTTCTGCCTTGAACGACACGACTATTGCGATTAAT
>CANGCK010000027.1 GCA_947452295.1 Sphingobacteriia bacterium | reverse complement strand
TACCGACTCTTCTTTAACCCGCAACGACACCACATTTTTAATGGTATGTGCCAAAGAATACAACGAATCGTGCTGAAAGGAAATCTCTTTGGCTACACCCTTTACCAACCCAATGGTATCCGTACGGATTGGATCCGATAACGGTATAGACAATTTATCTTTTATAGCATTTATATTCATCACCTGCAGTGGCACCGTTTTAATAGTTGTACCACAGGCATTGGTATTAGAATACTGTATGTCGGTAAATCCTTCCTGCTTGCCACTCACTAGTCCCAATGCGCTGATCTGCGCAACCGCTGTATTGGCAGACCCCCATGTACCACCAGGGGCCTCATTCAACAACAATAAAGTAGAACCCTTTAAACAAAAGGATGCCCCTTTAATACTACCCACTGTTGGTTTGTTTAATACGCTAAGCTCCAACTTATTACTCGGCGGGGTAATTCCATATGCAGTAAATCCCACCGCATAATAGCTACCCGCCTTATTTACTTCTATAGCAGTTCCTTCTCCTATTAATACATCATTTAAATACCATTTACAATGAGCACTGCCGGTAGCTGTAAGCGTAGTATTGGTATTATCGCACAACAGTGTTCTACTGGTTTGTATAACCGGTTGGCCGGGCATATCTATCAACATCTCATTGCTGTTTACCGTTGTTCCGCCCGAACTAACTGCAACATAATATCGCTTACTTTTAGAGGAGGTAGTAACACCATAAGTTTGTGTGGCAATTCCCGCAACAGGGGTAAATACATTGGCGTCGGCATCCGCTTCCATCCATTGGTAAGTATACGTTCCTGTACCACCTGTAGCCGTACAAGAAAAATGTAAGTCTGAGCCATAACCATTGGCAGTAACTGCGGACAATGTTAAACCAACTATTAATTGTACCGAAACTTTAATTGGCTCACTGGTAATTGTATACCCCACTGAACTTGCCTGTACCCGATAGTATTGGGTAGTGGATAATAATCCCACCGGAAATGAAGTAGTTGTATTACCTGCATCAACCCAATCAATATTATTGTCCGATACCTGCCATAAATAGGTATAACTATTATTACCACCTTTTGCAGCACAAGTTAACGTGCCGGGAGAACTATTCAACGCTACTTCCATATCCGTTTGTTGAATGGCCACTTCTAATTGCGGATAGACCGAAATTTTACTTGCATTACTATAAGCAATACTTCCCCAATTTAGTTCTGTAACTTTTCTTTTAAAATAAGCAGTACTACTCATTGATGTTGCCGTGTAATTTTCAGCAGTTGCACCTGCTATCACAGTCCAATTGTTACCATCCACACTTTGTAACCATTGATAAGCGTAGTTAGGAGTTTGATGGCCGCCACTAACCGAAGTTGTGGTGGTAATAGATTGATTGTTGCCAACAAATAGATTCTTCTGTATTGGCTCTATACTCCCACCGGTTAATGGCATCACCACATAAACCGGTAATGTATAACTTCCCAAATCAGTAGAAAAAGTAATACTTGCATTAGATGAAGTCCATACCACACTTAAAGGGATGCTATACAATACATTATCACAGGCTCCTGCCTTTTCAATAATATACGGAGGCGCTGCTTGTGCAGTTTTTATATAACCGCCCGTAATGGTATAGGTATATGCTCCGGAATAGTAAGCACTACTACTGCCGTTAAATGTAGGCAAATAGTAACTGGTATCTCCTTTTTTAACCACCGCACTTCCCGTTAATTGAATGGTTGGATAACTAACCGTTACCGAAATTACATTGCTTACAATAGTTAATCCGTTTGAACTAACTTTTGCACGGTAATAGGTGTTTTGAGTTAATTTACCCGGACTATAATTGCCGGTAGTTACACCTACATCTGCCCAATGCATATTATCGGCAGACGATTGCCAAGTATAAGTATAGCTCCCATTTCCACCGGATGCAGTACAAGTAAATGTACCGGGTGAGTGGTTATGCCAAACAGCATTGGTGCCAGCTACAACACTTGCTGTTAGTTCAGGATACACCAATACATACGCTACATTACTATAATTTACGGTATTGGAATTTGTTTCCGTAACTTTTCTTTTATAGTAGGATGATTGCATTAAACTACCGGGAGAATAATCTATACCTGTAGCACCTGAAATATCCAACCAGCTCGCTCCGTCGCTGCTTTTTTGCCATTGATAATTATATATTGGATATTGATGCCCACCGGTTGCTTCAGTGCCGGTTAATGGATTAACTGTACTATTATAATTAATACTTTGATTAGCAGGTGATATTAGTCCGCCACTTATAGGCATTACTACGGTAACCGGTAATGTATAACTTCCGTAATCCGAATTAAATGTAATACTCGCATTGGGTGAAGTAAATACAACACTAGTTCTTATAGCATACAAATTATTATTGGAGCAGGTGCCAGATAATGATGAATCATTATTGAATGTTCCAATTATATAACCACCTTTAACGGTATAGGAATAATTACCGGAATAAATTGCAGAAGCACTGCTGTTAAAGGTAGGCGTAAATGTAAGTGTTCCACCTTGATTCACCACATCGCTTCCACTTAGTTGAACAGTTGGAGGAATAACAGTTACTTTTGAAGAAGCAGTATATTCTACACTCCCATTTTGCGTTTCTGTAACCTTCCTTTTGTAATAAGTTGATTTAGTTAAATTACCGGGTGTAAAATTAGCGTCAGTTGCGCCTGCTATATTAACCCAATTCACATTGTCGGCACTCTGTAACCATTGATAAACATAGTTTGGCGTTGCATGGCCACCAGTTGCTGCCGTTGTAGAAATTGTAGTTGGCGCATTTCCATAAATAATTTGTTGATTTGCAGTTAAAAGATCTCCCCCTTTTAATGGAAAATATCCATTCAATACAAAAGTATAACTTCCCTGATCACAAGTAAATTGTAATGTACCATTGGGTGTTAACCATATAATTTTTATGCCAATAGAAAGATAGGTTGTATTGACGCAGGTACCACTTTTTGTTTGAGCGGATGAACCTTCTATACGCCCACCAGTAACCGTAAAAGTATAATCACCCACACATGTTGCAACAGGCGAGCCTTCAAAAGCAGGATAATAGGTAAAGGAGGTAACCCCATCTAGCAGTACATTTTTAGTTCCTAAAATACTGATTTGCGCTTGCGTAATAAATGAAATAAAAACAAGTACAGCAGCAAATAGCAACTTTTTATAAATGGTAAATTTAAAATTCATCATACAAATAGTTCAAACAATTAATTAATAACTTTTTGCAAAGCAGACCTGTTTTCAATTACAGTTTTCACCCCTTCTTTTGTTTCTACTTTTTTACGTATTAACTCACCCTCTTCATCGTACTCAAAAAAAGTACAGTAATTATTTTCATCTAGCTCGGCCATCAACCGCAAATTAACCGGGTCGTATACATAGCTTTTCATATTGGCATTGTATGGATGTATTCTTACATCATCAAAATAAATGGTACCCGACGATTTATTAACCAATTGTATTTGCGCTTCTTGGAAAGAATTGGGCACAACAAATACGCCTTCGTAACGCTGCCATCCATCTATAATGGGTCCCGATGGAGTAATAGTTACTTTGGCTGAAGTGTTTTGATCAAAACCAACTTCAATAGCATTTTTTATATACGTATAATCGTTACATGGAATACCCTTCACTTCATTGCCACACTCCTCCCTCACCCAGGCACTTAATACCATTTTTTTACCCGGTTTAAAGTGAAATGATTGATGCAAAAATTCAGCTTTACCACTTGGCGGATTAACCTTTTTACAATGTGCATCAATTGTATAATCTTTAAACAACTGCACCGTTTTTCCATCAGCAATTCTATTACATTGAATAAAATAATCTTCCACCGGCATCATTCCATCTGTAAAAGCATTGGTCATACAATATCCTTTATAGGCTTGTTGAGCACAATCAAATGACCTGGATGCTGTTACTTTTGTATAGAGCTTATAAATACCGGGTTGTAAACAAAATTGAATGGTGCGTATTTTCTTTGCTGAATTTTCAAACACTGGAAGTTCAGTTCCTGTTAACGTAGTTTGATGCACCGTATCCATTAATTGAATAGTAGTAAAGTTCATCGAATTGGTTAATGTTAAATGCGCATTATCCCTATTTACTGTTTCAAACTTTATTGCATACACGCCCATCTCATCAATCTTAATGTATTGATATCCCCCAATTGAAAATCCAAAATTCATGGCAAATGGTTCATTGGGATTATAAGTATAGTTCGTTACAAACCGGGGCATTAATGTGTTCCATACACCACCATCAATCTTTGGCTTACTGGATATTTTATTTGGCGCATCCAACACTACATTGTTTAAAGTTATTTCACTAAAATTAGTTCCTGTTGCACCCTTAATTAATTTAGCTGATTGTTCACTTGTATATTTCAAATCATACACATCTGTATCTTTTTCAAAAGGCAATACGATTGAGGCAGCTGCATTTTTTAGTCCCAACACATATTTCCCGCTATGTGCCGCAAAATGAGTAGTATCGGTATTTACAATTAAACCACCAGATAATCTGGAAAAATCAATTTTTCGGTCGCCATAAATACTCAACGTTTCCTTATTAAATTCACTGTAACCATAATCTTCAAAATTCTCTACCATCATTTCACTGTATCGGGCATTTTGCGCCATTGCTACCGGCAAATTTTTTAAATACCCGTATTGTGCCGATTGATAAATACCCAATGCATTTACTTGTTCTAATTCTAATCCACGTGCATTCACCTTATTTAACTGATTCAGCCAAACCCAGTTTTTATTGGTTGTATCTAAAATATACTGATTGGCACCGTACTTCCAAAGTGTACTGAAATTATTCAACAACCCATTTTCTGCAATAGCAGTTGGTGCAGTAATATCGGTTTCTTTTCTGTTTTCATAAAACACATAATCGTTTTGCTTTCTGTAATTTCCCAATAACCCTTTTACATAAGGATTAATTTTGTTTTCATAATTTCCGGTTAAGCTTTCTTTTTCTACTACACTACAATTGGCATTGTCTATTGCTGTAATAAATTTTTTGATTACATCTTTATCTACCTGCCACTGATCGGTATACACCGAGGTAGTTGCAGATAATACTCCTGTAGATTGGTCGATCAACAAATTACCATGCACAATAGGATGATTGATACTGGAATAACTAGCTATATTGTGCGATAACATATTTCTATAGCCACTTCGTACAAGCGTAAGATTCAAATTATCTCTATTATAGGGCGTTCCTTGATCATCTACAAAAATGTACGGCACTGTAGCTGTACTAATCGATGGTACGGTTACTTTGCTTGTACCTATTGCCCATAATTTAGGTGTTAATGGAGCTATCCTATCTGTATCACAAACCAAATTAGTCGGAGCAGATGCAGGTACTACATACAATTCATCACCCGATTCAAAATCTGTTTGTTGTACATCATTATACACTAAAGCGCCATTCAGCAGCGCAGCACTCCTCAATTGCATCCCACAATTTTTAGCAGCTGGCCCCATTCCTTTGTATGCCCAATATGCTGGTATTACAGTTTGGTAAATGTTTCGGTTAAACTCATTTTGCGTTTTATTAATTAATACATTACCAGAATAAGCATCGTACACTAAATTTTTAGTACTCACCGTACTCCCTTTTTCTGTAACAACAATACTGTCTAATATACTGTGATAGTTGAGCACTTTTGATACAGTAACTGCTTTGTATATATTTTGGGAAGTACCAAAAATTGGCCATAATGAAGCAATTGGCAATACGCCTAATAAGTCAACTTGTGCCTGAAACTCTATATTACTGGCTTCTACAGAAAAATGACGCACATCAGTCATAAAATCAATATCAATACCCATTTTTCCTTTCACAACGGTATTGCCTGTTTCGGGTGATAAAAAATCAAAACTATCGGCCACACCATCCCCAAACCCCGTATTTTTATAATAATAGGTACTGCGTGAAATAGGAGTAGCTGTATCATTTTCTGCAAATGAGGCACGCGATTTTAATTGCCCATGCATGTCGTTATTGATCACCACAAAACCTTGCGATACATCCTTGAAATCTTTTGTATAATGGTTTAAAAAACCAAATAAAGATGCATCATGCAATTCTTTAACTGCATCTCCTTCCAATGCTGTATGATTATAATACACCGGATAATCTTTGGCAGTAAAATATTCAGTAACCTGCTTACCAATGCCGGAGCGCAACTTATTATTGTTACCTGAATTACTATGAATGGATGATACCGTTACCTTACTGTACCCTACAGTAGGTGAATGAAAAAACGCATCTAATACCGGCATTTCTATTGAGCCATAAGAAGTTGGCCCCGCTGGTATTGCATTTTCTGATAAAATCATTGTTTGAAATGGGTTTTCATCATTTCCGATGGATGGCTCATAACTGGCTACACCACTGCTTATCACCCTATTAGCATTATGCAAAAATGATTCAGTATTGTATTGAAATACCTGACCATAAACAGCGGAATACTGTCCCGTCATTTTATTCCAATTGTCGTTCATCGTTACCGATTTCACCCGATACCCCCCGCCTAATTTATATCCAGTGGGTTGATTCAGCCGTATAAAACTTTTACTTAAATCGGTATACCTTGCTTTACCTTTCGCTTTAAAAGACGCAACAGGATTAGAAAACAATTCTTTTAACGACCCCAACATATTAATTAACATTGCACCAACTTGCTGCAATGGTGGGGCACCTTTTATATCGTATCCGGGAAATGCTTGTCCGGGTAATTGTTGTCGCAAATACTCCAGCGCAGTTATTGAAACTGGGTTAAAGCCATTTAATCTTTTTAATTGTACCCAAATGATAGTAGGATCTTTGGTTACTCCATAATCAACATACTCGGCATAAGTAGCTATATACTCCGGCCCCTTGGGCATATTTACCCAACTTTTTATAGCCAACTGCGTAGTACCTGATAAATAAGTATCAAACACTTCTTTGGTAGTTTTACATGGCTGATTTACCTGAATAAATACATAATCATTTTCTGGCGCGTTGCCAAATCCATACAATGTATTATTAGCTGTTTCATAATTAGAAGAATTTGAAAAACCCACCACCTGCATCATTTGCATGGCTTTTTTATGCTGTACAAATGCATAATCATCCGACTCATATTGTATGTTCATTTCCCCACCACTAGGCATCACAATTCTTCGCAACATCCAGGCACTAGAATATGCATCCAACCTATTTTTCTTTGTCGCATCCTGAATGGTATATGGATAATCGGCATTGGATAACTTGCCGGGATTTAAAATAGCCGGCTTATAATTCCCCCATCTATCCGATGAAGCCGCCGAATAATCCGGATTTTCTAATACACTATCCGCTGTATTACTGGTGTAATAAAACCTATTTACATGCTGTGTTCTTTTATTACCATTAAAAGTAAAATAAATAGATTGCAAGGTCAATTTCCCTTTGTTACCTGTTACTGTGCTAATATTATCTGGCGTATTTTGGCACAGTTGATAGTTGTAATTAAAATGTACCATTTTAATACACTTAGCCCCCTTTAATCCGTGCTTAATTAAATCCGCTTTATTATACAAACCAATGCTGTCTAGCTTTTTAGTCATACTATCTTGCGAATCAATCCCACCATAACAATCAATTGCACCCTTGCGGTCTAACCTATTGGAAGTGTAAAACAACGCAATCATTGCTTTCGACTCTACAGAATGTAAATACCAGGATTCTCTTTCACCATAAGCAACAAAACCTTTATCGTCTCTTTGTTCCGATTTTGCACCGGGCATAAAATTAGCAGAATCATTTTTCGTTAAAGGCGTTCTCCACTTGTATAAATTACTACTGCCATTTTTAATTTGTGTATAATTAAACTTAATGGCCGTTCCCAAATCATCTGGTGTAATTCCATTACCGGTTATGTCTGCATAATCAGGAGATAATATTCCGGACAATAAAAAAGAATGTGCATAACCGGGCGTAGTAGCACATTGCACATACCCATCTATCAATGAACTATTACTAAACATGGAAGAACTAACTGCATTGTACCAATCTTTTTCAACAGCCACTTTATCCGAATTAATATTACCACCAGCTACAGAAAATGTAAAATCTGTTTGTGTATGGGTATATACAGGGAGGCCATAAATATATCTTTTGCCATCCGATTCAGTTACATCGATCTCAGAAAGATGATGTTTCTTTCTAATTACAGGGTCTACCCGATCAATCGTTTCATACATCAATGAATTATTGGATGAATCAAATATTACCGATGGCGAATAACTTTTTATTTTTTTATCTAACCCAACACTGGCAGCCATTTCAGCTGTTAAATACTGTATTACCTGTGCCCTTTTATTTCTTTGCACAGCAGTGTCATTATTAAACAAATTGAGGGTACCCGTTTTTTTATTGGAACGATCGTATACTGCTAATACAGGTTCTATTGTAGGATTTACATTGCTGCCTCCCGTAACATACCGTACTAAATTTGCACCACCAACCCTATTCAATTGTGCTTCATTTATTTGAACTTTTTCACTCGTATTTTTAAAATACACGTTTTCAAATAAATGGTGACTGGATAAAAAAGATTGGGTATTTTTTAATTTATTGCCATCAACCCATTCCCCCACAGAGGTAGGTATTTTGGTATGGGAAAAATCAGCGCCAACATGTGATGGAGTTCCTATATCAATTCCAGCTGCATAACTTTTATCGGTAGAACGAGTAAAATTATCCCTTACATAACCCCAATCATTCCTAAATGCCCTAAAATTACCCCCAGTACCCTCACCTAGTATAGAAAATACATCATAAGTATATTGTGGAGCCGCAACAATTGTTGTAGTAGCAGTAACTTCTTTATCATTCATCCGATTAAAATCCTGCACATAATCTTTGTTATTGTTCGATTGCTCATAATACATATACCCCACCATTGGCTTTTTCTGAACAATTAAGTGTTGAGGCACTTCGGCATTCATTGAATAGACTTCTGTTTCTAATGTATTGGAAGTTCCATTCAATGAAAATCCAAACTTAAACCTACCGGTATATGCTGTATTAGCAATGGGCAGTCTTAATGATGGCGTATAAGCAGGTTTTAAAAAAGAAAGCTGATTTTGAAAAACATTCTTTCGATCTTGTCGCACAAAAGTATTTTGCTCACTAATGGTTAATGATTTAATACCTGTTCGGGAATTATAATCAGTTGATAAACTAACCCCTAACATGTTTTCACGCTCTCCTTTATTTAAAATGGCTGGTAAAGATGTAGTTACACTTACTCCACTTCCATACCTGGAACTTGCAGAAACACCTAATTGAACATTCGGTTGCAATTCATTCTTTTCAAAAGCCCCCAAACCAATAAATGCACTAGTAAAATTACCAACTACTGAAGTGCGTAAACTAGGCCCTAAATAATTATTGAATTCAACGCCTAATTTAACTGTTGCAGGTAATTTAAATCCAAATATTTCAAGGGAAGGATCAACATTTACACCCCAGGTTTTATTGGGTTTTATATTTTGCGTTTGAATTAATGTATCATTCCCATTAAAATCATCTGGTATACCCCGCGTATTTCTATTAATATTACCTGGATTTATATTCCAACCTAATCCAACCCAACTGGCTTCGTCTTCTACACCAATTCCGCCATTATAATGCAAATTAATAGGATAACCACCTACATCTAACAAAGGAATATTATAACTAAAATCACCGGTAAAAAGATCAACTAAATTATCCGTATTAACCGATTTAAAAGTAGCCATTTCTGGTTGAGAAGGACCGCCACCCGTTGGGGTATATGCTGCAACAACAGGCTTATGAAGTTTCACCCAATTTGGCCTTACAGCCGAATGTGCTTGTTCATTCAACGCTCCAATTACTTTTGCTGGATGGTGTTTGAATGAAGTTGTTGGAAATTCAATATTATATAGCACCGCATTGTTTACAACATGATTATACGCATTCCCAAAAAATGAAAAACAAAATAAAAAATAAAACAACAAGGCAATTGTTCTTTGAAACCTTACTATAAATAATATCATAAAAATTAAAATTCAATTTTAAATGAAACGCTTTGAATATTTTTTTGCGCATCCTGCAATTCAATAAAATAGGTATTGCCTGTTTTAAAATGATTGTCGAGGTTGAAATAAAAATAATTATCACCGTATTTGATGTCCATGCTATACACTTTTATCACTTCCCCCTTAATATCTTTAATCACTATATCTTTCTTATTTAGTTGATCAAAAGAATAATACGATACCCCTATTTTTTTTTCTGTTACAGTATAAAAATTATTGGCGGCATGGTCTTTTTTAAGTTGTAAATAAAAAATAGACTTAACATCATTCTTTAATTTGGCAGAATGATCATCTACCTTAAATACCCGGGCATCCGATTGACATACATACATATTGTTAGAGGTAGCCATAATCTTCCATGCATAGTATACGCCTGTATCTAACTTCTTATCCATTATACCGTAGACTGTAGATAACTCGCGGATGTTTTTTTGAAAATGAATAGGCGTATTTTCTTGTAACGCAATATCCGCGTTTTGACCATCGTATATTTTCGTTACAACAAAATCGTACATCAAATGATTAAACAAAAAAATGGGCACCGGTGGTAACCAAGAAAATAAGGCATTGTTCAAATCTACAGTGGCGGAATCTAGTGGTAAATTTAATATAGGCGGACTCAAAGGATCACTCATAATATCGGTACAATACTCCAACTTGTCTGAAATAATTACCTCTGCATTGGTAGAAAGCGAAAAACAAATTCGGTATTTGCCAATGGGTAAAAATGAATTGATATTCCTGAAATTATTCATCTTAGCTGAATAATAAGTATAATCAATTGGCTGAATTGCATTTTGCAATAAAACTTGCGTAATACCCGGTTTTGATACAAATGGATTGGTAATAGCCGACATCAGCAACTCGTTATCTTCCACACTATACAACATCATGTTGATTGAAACAGTTTGTGCAACCACACTATTATTAATAAGATTAATATTCCACAATTGATTTTTTTGAAGAATAGAAGAATTACTATAATTAATTCCCATTGAGAACTGCGCAAAAGCAACATGAATGCATAAACAAAATACAATTGCAAGGATAATTCTATTCATCATCAAAAGTTTTTATAAAAAGTTACATTTCCCGAATACATATTTCTAAACCCTTTTAAATAGTCTGGTATAAAACTCTTATCAGCATTGATGCTTATTTGACCAATATGTTTGATAGCATATTGAATATTGGCCAAATAGCCAATGTACACATTGTCATCCTTTAATTGCTTCATCAGTTTAATGCCTGCACCAAAATGAAGTTTCTCTGAACCTATGTATTGTGCACTTTGCTCTATAGTTGAAAATTGTACACTACTGTTTTTTGTAAGAGACCAATTAACGGCATAGGCAATATTTTTTGAAGTGTAATTTGTAGTCAACATATAATTATTAGAATTAGAGAAAGCAAATAGGGTATCGGAAGAAGTAGTATAAAATTGATTATACGTAACCCCTACATTCAGCATCCGATCATGAATAACATACGATTTCCAAGCATTTGCCATAAAAGTAAAATACCGACTTTCCGTAAACTCATTTTTGGGATTAACCGTTAATTGATAACTCGGATAATATCCGATATTAATCAATGGCAACTTTTTCATTCGCAACGAAGCTTGAATATTTACCAATAACAAAGAATTATTATAATTGGTACTCACTAAATGATTATTAAAATCATTCTTTTGCAATGAAGAATTTACGGTTAATTGATGTTTAAACAAACGCTGCTCTAATTTTGCATACATTATAGATCGGGAACTTCCAATGGATGTAATACTAAAAGAATTAAAATGATCGCCAAATGTTACAATGCCTGCACCAAATTTGGTATTCATTTTATTAAATACTGTATTTAACTTCAATGAATATGCCATATCAGCTATTCCATCAAACTTGCTCAATTGCTGAACTGTTTCAGCCGACTTTGCCACTTCCGCTAATAACTGTATATTTTTATTGAATTGAATATTGCCCTCAACTGTAAATCCATTAATTTTTTGTAAATTGGTTTTGGTAATGGTGTTTGATACGAAAGAATTTGATAACGCTTTGTTCCCAGTATAATAGGTAAAATACAGATGTGCTTTTTTACTATACCCCTTTCCAAATCTTAACAATAGTAAGTTCTGGCCGTTGTTAAAAAAATTGGTGAAATAATTTCTATAGTTATAATTTATTTTACCAATGGCAAGCGCATAATAATACTTAGGATTATAGTCAACTGTAAATCCGGTAAGTTGACAATTCTTAACCGATAACTCCGAATAGTCCACAAAACTTCTACCTATACCCACCTTTTGAATGGCGGCCAAATATTTATACCCCTTGGGAATAATCGTATCAGCAATATTATTTGCTTTTAGTTGGCTTACAACATCTGCATAATTATCTGATTGAAATAAATTTGCCTTGTAGGAAGTATTACGCAATTGTTGCGCTTGCTTAAGTATTCGATACTTTTGCATCAAAGAATCATATTCTCTTTTCAACAATTCAATATTAATGGCAGCGCTAGGTTGTCCAATTAAAGTATCCTTTCGCATAAATGAATCAACCTTAGTCGATTCATGTTTAATTTGCTGCCCGCCCCTACCTAAATAATTAACCGCTGAAATACCACCCCCTACGCGTTTTATAATCGATTGTGTAGAATCTTCTATCGCCTGCTTACTAATATCAACTTGTTTCTTTACATAATCTCTTTCCAATGCTTCAATACCGGATTGCATCGCAGCAATTTTTTGTTTACTGATCAATAAAGAGTCCAACAAACTTTTTTTTGTATTCAACACATCATGTAAAGAATCTATTTTTTGCAGCCCAATCTTGCGTTTATTTTCTATTTCCTGGTACAGTTTATTGTTAACCAACCCTATGAAATCTGTATTTTTAAACTGAAAATTTACGCCCGATACATTTTGCATGAAAGGAGTATTATTCAATCTTACCGTAAAAAACAGACGCAGCGGATAATGGTCTTTTACCAAAAAATTAATTTTACTTTGTAGTGTATGTTGCTGAAAATTGTTTTGTACAAAGGGGGTATCTAACCGAGACACATAATTATAATCATATAAAAAAGAACCCGTTAATTTAATCCAACTTTTTTTGGGTACTTCCTGTTTAGTTTCAGCAGTTGTTTCATAATTAATTAAGGAGGAAGTAATGCTATCAGTAGAATTTTGCAACAATACATAATACATAGGCCCCAATTGTTGTTTATTGTTACAAATAGCAATGGAGTTCAAGGGTGTAAAATCAATTTCAGTGATCAAACTATCCGCTATGATCCTCAACATGTTTTGTTTCGATATGTATGCATAACTTTTCATATCATCCTTATTTTTTAAACCCATACTCTTTACCTGTGCAGATCCTGCAATTACACATTGACATAAAAAAACGGTATATATAAAAAATAACCTCAATTATATTAACTTAAAATATTATATCTGGTGAAACAATTGATGCATATTTCTTCATTCTACAGTCCAATAAATATTCTTATAATAAATAGACTTATTTATTATACTTTTTGGTATTTTATATAAATTTAATTGCTTTTTATTAATTTTTGCAATATTTATTACATTTATATTAGGGGCGATACCAATCCACAAACAGTAAAGTCCAAAAACATAGTTACATGCTAGGAAAAGCATTGTTTTTATCGGCCTTATGTATTGCTAATAATGACTATTAAAATTTAATCACAGGTTGTATTACATATTGATTGTTATTAATCAATCGAATAAAATAAGTAGCGTTTGAGTATTGTCCAATGCGAATTATATCTCCGGGAAATACCTGCTTTACTTGCAATACATTACCGTTTACATCTAACAACTGAAGGGTTGTTATAGGTCCATCGTATTGAATATGTACCTCATTTTTAGTAGGGTTTGGATATAATAATACGTTCGATATCTCCTTACCAACTATTATATTCATACAATTTGAGGTATCTACACAACCCTTTTCCCTGATAATAACAGCATAGCTTCCGGTTTCAACAGGTTGAAATATTTTATGGTAACTATTGTGCGTAACCATTTTATAGGTTGCATTTTCACAATGCATCCATTGATAAGAGGCATTTTCAGTTACAGGTATGAGTTGTAAATTTTTTTGTACCACATCCACATTTATTTGATACATCCTAAGCTGGGCAATATTGGAGGTAATTTGACCACAACCACCAGTTACCGTGCATGTATAATTGCCTGTATCTGCAACACCGGCATTAAATTGGTTAAATGTGGCAGTATTGGCACCTAGAATAAGCGTTGAATCCTTTTTCCATTGGTAAAATAAATTACCGGTACCAATAGCTACAACCTGCAATCTTGCTTCAGTACCCTTACAATATAGTTGATCTACAGGTTGAGTAATTATTGTAGTTGGGATATTTAGTGCCAACCTGGTTGCAGTAGTAACAGCTGTGCCACATCCTCCCGTTACCTCACAAATATAGTTGCCAGAGTCATTGCGTGTAACCGAATGAATCTTCAATGCATCACTTGTTGCACCAACAATATTGATAGCGCCCTTCTTCCATTGATACGTTAATACACCAGTTCCGGTAGCAACCAAATTAAATATTACCTGCTCTTTTTCACATACCGTAACAGGCAGCGGATGTTGAGCAATTCGGGTTAACGGATTTACTTGTAAATGAACCGTATTTGTAATAATGTTCCCACATAAGCCAGTTATAATACAAGTATAATCACCTGTATCATTGAGTGTAACCGAATTAATCTTAAAGGTATCACTAGTAGCACCTACAATATTGGTATTGCCTTTCTTCCATTGATACGTTAATACGCCTGCTCCTGTAGCAACTACACTAAATACTGCCTGCTCTTTATCACATAACGTAATAGGCAGTGGTTGTTGGGCAATTCGCGTTAACGGATTCACTTGCAAATGAACTGTATTCGTAATGGCAACTCCACAAATTCCTGTGACCTCGCATGAATAATTGCCTGTATCATTGAGGGATGCCGTATTGATCTTAAAGGTATCACTAGTAGCACCTGCAATATTGATTGCCCCTTTTTTCCATTGATACGTTAACACCCCTGCGCCCGTAGCAGCTACGCTAAATATTGCTTGCTCATTTTCACATACCTTAACAGACAGCGGATGTTGAGCAATTCGGGTTAACGGATTTACTTGTAAATGAACCGTATTTGTAATAATGTTCCCACATAAGCCAGTTATAATACAAGTATAATCACCTGTATCATTGAGGGTAACCGAATTAATCTTAAAGGTATCACTAGTAGCACCTACAATATTGGTATTGCCTTTCTTCCATTGATAGGTTAATACGCCTGTACCCGTTGCAACTACCCTAAATACGGCCTGCTCTTTATCACATAACGTAATTGGCAATGGCTGTTGGGCAATTCGCGTTAACGGATTCACTTGCAAATGAACTGTATTCGTAATGGCAACTCCACAAATTCCTGTGACCTCGCATGAATAATTGCCTGTATCATTGAGGGTTGCCGAATTGATCTTAAAGGTATCACTAGTAGCACCAACAATATTGATAGCGCCTTTTTTCCATTGATACGTTAACACCCCTGCGCCAGTAGCAGCTACGCTAAATATTGTTTGCTCATTTTCACATACAGTATCAGACAGGGGTTGTTGTTCAATTCTTGTTAACGGATTTACTTGTAAATGAACCGTATTTGTAATGATGGTTCCACATAAACCAGTTACCTCACAAGAATAATTACCTGTATCATTGAGTGTAACCGAATTAATCTTAAAGGTATCACTAGTAGCACCTACAATATTGGTATCGCCCTTCTTCCATTGATAGGTTAATGCTCCCGTACCCGTTGCAATCACTGATAACTGATAGTTTTGGGCTTCACATAAAACAGTGTCTTTTAAAATTGTATTCAATTGTGGTGTTAAACAAATTTTCCGGATTTTCTGATTACGTTGATCAACCACCATTAAATAGCCAAACCTATCAAATTTCAAATCAACTGGCCACCAAAAAAAAGCCTCGGTACCTTTACCATCGGCATATCCGTTAATAGCGCCTGTTACTGTTGAAACAGTACCCCCAACCGCAATCTTTCGAATAAGATTATTCATTTGATCGGCCACATAAATATTACCAACAGCATCAACACAAACTCCAGCAGGATAGTTAAATTGTGCACTATCCCCTTTACCATCTAAAGTACCTGATGAAGATCCAGCCATTGTGGTAACCAATCCCGCACTGCTAATTTGTCGAATTTTATTATTGTACTGATCGGCAACATAAATATTTCCTTTTACATCAACACTTATACCCGCAGGAAAATTAAATTGCGCATATACTCCTACACTGTCTTTAAATCCCATCGTGTTAGAACCGGCTATTGTACTAACGATCCCCTGTGTAGTAATTTTTCTTACCCTACTACTAAAATATTCCGTTACATAAATATTCCCCAATGTATCAGCACAAATACCATATGGCACTTTAAATTGTGCTTCAGCAACAGGACCATCTAAATCTCCCCATTCTCCAGATCCAGCATAAGTAGTAACAACTCCAGAAGACGTTATTTTACGAATTCGATTCGTTCCAAGCTCAGCTACATAAATATTACCGAACTGATCATTACATACCCCAATAGGCGAATCAAATTGCGCATCGGTTCCAACCCCATCTTTATACCCTTTATAAGATCCCGCAAAAGTAGTCACCAAACCTTCGGGCGTTATTTTACGAATGCAATTATTGTTATAATCTGCTACAAAAATATTTCCAGATGTATCAATACACATTGAAGCTGGCACATCAAACTGTGCTTTTAATGCCGAATCATTGATATACCCTTTTTCTGAACCTGCGAACGTTGTTACAATGTTCGAATCCACTTCCAATACAGTTAATCGGATTGATGCTGTATTAATCAAACCACAAACACTGTTTATTGCACAGGAATACATACCATTTTGTGCCCAAATTAAATGCTTTAAACTTAGGGTATTACTGGTAGCTCCATAAATTTCAGCCTCCTCTTTCTTCCACTGATAACTCAACCCTTTACCAGATGCTTCTACCGTTAATGTTACACCGGATCTTGCAAATGTTACCCTACTTTTGGGCTGTACCTGTATAACGGGTAAAGGATTGATCGTGATTGAAAGTTTCTTTGATGTGTCGGACCCCATATCTCCTGTTACAATGCAATAATATATACCAGTATCGCATATTGATAAATTATTCAAATGAAGTGTATCTGTATTTGCAATAGTCAACTCATTTGCCCCCTTCTTCCATCGATATTGTAAATTTCCAAGTCCAGACGCCACAACACTAAGCGTTGCATTATCTCCTGTACAAAAAACAGAGTCGATTGATTGTTGAATAATTTTTGTTTCCGGATGAATGGTAAGTGAAACAGCATTAGTTACAACAGTGAAACCACAAGTGTCTTTTATTATACATGAATATATCCCCGAATCGGCCACTTTTACAGGGTTAAACATCAGTATTGAATCTGTTGCACCAATAATTATTTGTGTTCCTTTTTTCCATTGATAGGTCAACCCACTCCCATTTGCAGCAGCAGAAAAATAAGCTTTATTGCCTGCATAAACTACTTGTGCAGCTGGTTGTAATTGTATATTTATTGATGGAAATATGCGAAGATTTGCAGTAGTAGATTGAATATTACCACATATACTTTTTACCTCACAAAAGTAGGCCCCTGTATCTTGTATAGCAACGTTATTCAACAGCAGGGTGTCTTTTGTAGCACCACTTATATTAGTGGAACCTTTCTTCCATTGATAACTTAATTTTTCTGCACCTGTACTTTGTGCTCCCACTATAAATTTTGCGAAAGTGCCTAAACATACAGTAGTGTCTTTACTATCTCTAAATAAATATGGTAGCAAACATATCTTACGAATTCGTTGGTTATCTGAATCTGCCACATACAAAATACTTCCCGATGAATCTATACATATACTGTTCGGATGATTGAATTTAGCAGCGATACGATTTCCATCATCTGTCCCATTCGCCGTATCTTTGTCTCCGGCCAATGTAGTAACAACTCCTCCCGATGAAATTTTTCTAATTAAATTATTGTTTTGATCTGCTACATATAAATTACCCAATGCATCTGAACATACATCGGCAGGTAATGAAAATTGTGCATTTGTTCCTAATCCATCTTCCCAACCACTCCATGCAGCGCCCGCAAAGGTGCTCACCTCCCCACTCGTTGTAATTTTTCGAATACGGTTATTCCCTTTATCGGCAACATAAATATTACCAAATGGATCGGAACAAATACCGGTTGGACTATTAAACTTTGCCAGTATTCCATTTCCGTCTTCATACCCTTGCGCTGAGCCGGCAAAAACAGATACGTTACCTGCTGGTGTAATTTTAAGAATTACATGCAAAAATTCTTCTGTTACATATACATTCCCCAAGTAATCGGCACAAATATCTGTTGGTAAAAAAATAGCATTTGATGGCCCGGCAATAGTTGATACACTATCTGTTGGTGTTATTTTACGTATCTGGTTATTTACATAATCTGCAACATACTTATTACCAAACGGATCTACACATATACCTGATGGCTCATCAAAAAGCGCATCAACTGCAGCCCCATTGTTAAACCCTGCTACTGATCCTGCATAAGTAGTCACGGTACCAACTGGTGAAATTTTGCGTATTCGATGATTGCCTTTATCCGTAACATAAATATTGCCATTTAAATCAATGCATATTCCTGATGGATCATTGAATTTTGAAAGTAACCCGTCACCATCCATATAACCCTTAACCGAACCTGCAATGTTGGTAACTATTTGAGTGTGAACTTGTTCTACAATAAATAAACATAAAAATATTGTAGCTAATTTTAATATCTTTTCAAAAAACATTGTACTGTTAATTAGAATAATTGATAAGCAATTGCCTTAAAAAGACTGTTAAATCGGTTGATTTACTCAATTCGATCACACAAAGAAACATTTTTTTTCATTAATTAATACTATATTATACTCATTTGTATCATTTATTAAATATTTATATAGATTTTTACTATTTTTTAAACATTCATATAATGTTTATTTGATATTATTTTTAATTATTCAGCTATTAAATCAAACAAATAAAGACTTGGCAATTATTATTGGGTATATTAATCGTTTAAAGATTTTTTATTTATATTTATGGCTAAATATTAACAGTTTTTTTTTCCAAAATCAAATAATAAACAACTACTCATGCGATTTACTAATTTTCGAAACTGGCTCTTATTGATTGTTTTTTCATTATTCAGTCATGCATTGATTGCTCAAACATCAATGATCAATGGTACTGTTAAAGACGTTAAAGGGTTACCGCTTGAAGGAGTGGTAATAAAGAACAAAAACACCGGTGCAACTGCAACTAGTAAAAAGGATGGTACATACTCCATTCAAGCTAACTCAACCGATCAACTCAATATAAGTTCTGTAGGTTACCAGTCAACAAATATTAAAGTAAGCTCAAATAACTTGAATATTGTTTTATCTGAATTGACTAATGAATTACAAGAAGTGGTATTATTAGGCAGCAGAAGAGGTGGTAGAGTTAAAACAGAGTCTGCTGTACCTGTAGATGTAATTAATATTAACCAGGCAGGTATACCAACAGCTAAAATGGATTTAACGTCTGTTTTAAATTATGCTGCACCATCATTTAACTACAACAAACAAACTGGTGCTGATGGAGCTGATCATATAGATCTTGGAACACTAAGAGGACTAGGACCAGATCAAACATTGGTATTAATCAATGGTAAAAGAAGACACCAAACCGCATTTGTAGGCATATTTGGTACAAGAGGCAGAGGTAATTCTGGGGTAGACTTAAATGGTTTCGCCCAAGCATCGGTTGATAGAATCGAAATTTTAAGAGACGGAGCATCTGCTCAATATGGATCTGATGCGATGGCTGGAGTAATAAACCTTATGCTTAAAAAAGATGTAAATCATTGGAATATCAACACTGGTTGGTCTGGATATTATGACACCAAGTACAATGCCTATAATACAAGATCTACCAATCGATACATTTCAAGTAACCCTATTGATGGAGGAACAGTTAGTTTTTCTGCAAACAATGGGGTAAAAATTGGAAACAAAGGTGGCTTTATTAATGTTTCTGTATCGTTTTTAAACCAAGCGAAAACTTTCCGCCAGGTAGCTGATACCAATGTGTTAACGAATCAAAACGCATTACCTATAAATTATGGGAGAAGAGCATTTGGGGATGGATCTGTTACTACTGCAGGAATCATGTACAACATGGAAATCCCAACTAGCAACAATACTATATTTTATTCTTTTGGAGGGTTCAACAATAAAAAATCTGATGCGTATGCTTACTCAAGAAATTTAAGCGCTAGACCAGACAGATTCCCTTCTTCAACTAACGGTGATGTAATTATTGTTCCCGATATCATGCAAAAAGACATTGATGGAGAAACCTATTTCAATCCTCATATTCAAACTGTTATACAAGATGCTTCCATATCAATGGGATTAAAAGGTGTTACTAAAAATGATTGGAGCTGGGATGTTAGCAATACCATCGGTAGAAACAACTTCCACTATTATGGAGATAAAACCTTCAATGCCTCAATGATAGGCAATATTACTAAAACCCATTTTGATGATGGAGGTTTCAATTTCTTGCAAAATACCACCAATTTAGATTTCAGTAAATCATTTAAATCTGTTGCTGAAGGATTAAATATAGGTTGGGGTGCTGAACTTAGATACGAACGTTACAGTATTTTTAAAGGCGAAGAAGCATCCTATATGGGTTATACCAATGCATTCGACAAAGCCCCGGGTTCTCAAGGTTTTCCTGGATTTAGTCCAGCCGATGAAATTAAAGCTACAAGAACCAACTTAGGCGCTTATTTCGATGCAGAATTAAATGTTACTAAACAATGGTTAGTTGATGGTGCAATTAGAGTAGAAAACTATTCTGATTTTGGCTTTGTAAATACGTTTAAACTTGCTTCAAGATATAAGCTATCCGATAATTTTAGCTTAAGAGGTTCTATTAGTACTGGTTATAGAGCACCTTCATTACAACAAATTAATTTCAGCAATACCCAAACTTCTTTTAGTGGTGGACAATTAGTTCAATCAAGAATTGTTAGCAATAACGATGCTATTACCAAAACAGTAGGTATTCCTAACTTAAAGCAAGAAACCTCTGTAAATACAAGTATTGGATTTGCATGGAAAGCAGCGAAAGGATTAACCATTACTGTTGATGGTTATACAGTTAAAGTAAAAGACAGAATCGTATTATCCGGATTATTTACTGATGGCGACAATTCTTTACCAGTTGCATTTACCAGTAAGTTGCAATCATTGGGTGTTGCTACTGCGCAATTTTTTGCAAACTCTGTTAATACTACCAATGTTGGACTTGATATTGTTGTTGATTATAACAAAAAATGGGGCAATAAAAGTTTCAAAGCTTTGTTAGCTGGTAATATTCAAAAAATGCAAGTGGATGGTATAAATGTACCTACCGCACTTAACGATAGTTACCTACATAGAAAAACATTCTTTAGCGATAGAGAAGAAGCCTTTTTGTTAGCTTCTGCACCAGCTGCTAAAATGAATTTAAACTTTGAGTACACTGTAGGTAAAGTTGGATTAGGACTTAGATTTACCTATTTTGGCAAACAAAGTTCTAAAGGTTTTGGCTGGACAGGCTTAGCAGGTAAAGAAGGAACCGATGGTCCTGGCGATCCTTACATTTCAGGAAGCTTTGCAGGAATTGATCCTTATGTTGATTTAGATGGATACGAATACGATAACAGAGTGCATGTTGCTCCAGAAACATTTGTATATGGTGCTAAAGTAACTACCGATGTATTTGGATCGTATAAATTTTCTAATAAAGTAAGTCTATTTGTTGGTGCCGACAATTTACTAAATGTACATCCCGATTTTGCAGCAGTTAAAAATGCCCGTTATGAAGCATTTGATAATGAAACAGGAGGAGCATGGGAATCTGTACAAATGGGTTTTAATGGATTGAGATTGTTTAGTAAGTTGGTACTGAACTTCTAATTATATTCTACATCCATTAAATTAAAAGCGTGGTTAAACTTAGTTTAGCCACGCTTTTTTGATAAATAATATACCGGAATTCCTAACGCGGTAATCATTAAACCCAATAAAGAATTAATTAGAGGAGATTTGCCCGTTAAGTAATTGTTTAAATCTGTATAAAGGGTAGTAACTAAAAAGAACAGTACAAATCCTACAAAAAATAAAGGTACAATAGGATACCCCCAAACTTTATAATCACGCGGGAAATCACGCATTTTTTTTCTCAATAAAAATACACCCAACGCACTCATTCCATAAAAAAACCAACTCACAAAAATCAGCATATCGGTTAACATATCAAATGAACCACTGATAATTAAAACACTCGACCAAAAAGCATTTAATAAAATTGCATTACCGGGAGTATTAAACTTTTTATGAGGCTTACCTGCCCATGCAAACCATCGATTATCTTCACTCATAGCATAAGTAACCCTTGCCGTAGCCAATACATTGGAATTAGTTGTTCCTAGTGTAGATAAAATTACCAAAAGCGCTATGATTCCCCCTCCTATTACTCCCCATGTAACTGTTGCTGCATCGGATGCCACAAAAGAAGATTTCGCCATTACCTCTATCGGCAATACATAGATATATGCAAGATTTACCATTACATACACTATTATACAAAAACAAATCCCCCAAAACAAACTGAGTGGAATATTCTTTTGCGGAGATTGAATTTCACCTGCCACAAATGTAATATTATTCCACCCATCATATGCCCAAAATGCACCCGCTAATGCAGCCATATAGGCACTTACCAACATCCAACCATGCGGAGCTGTAGCACTGTTTTGTACTAAATGATGCAATGTGCCTTTTCCTGAAAATAATATCCCTCCAATTAGCAATACAATTGCAATAGATTTCATTGCAGTAAGCACACGTTGTAATGCACTACCATAAGCAACACTAATGTAATTGATTATAGAAAGTATTACAATGAGCAGAATAGTTAATAATTTAACCCCTATATTTTCTAGTGGCAGTATATTGCCAACCAAAGGAATATGTATTACTGTGGAAGTTTCTATTGCAATTGAAAAACGAGGTAATTCAATAAAATAATTGGTATACTGTGAAAAAACATAGGCAATAGATGCATTACCGGCTGTATTAAATACTGCAAATGCGGCCCATCCGTATATAAATGCAAAAGCCTCTCCATACATTTTTTGAAAAAAAACAAACTGCCCACCCGTTTCAGGAAACATTGCAGCTACTTCCGCATTACTTAATGCTCCAAATAATGTAACGATCCCTGCTACAACCCAAACACTTAAAATAAGAAGGGGGGAACCTAATTGGTTGGCCATTAATGCCGGTTTCATAAATATTCCTGAACCTATTATTCCACCAATAACTAATGCAATAGTTGTATTTAAATTAAGACTGCGTTTAAATTTACTCATCCTTGCATTGATTGAGCGATCAGCGAATGAAAATGATGTGTGCCTTGTTCTCTATGTACAGCATACCTTCCATGTTTATAGAACCTAGACCTGATGCCCTTTTGCACATTCTGTACCACTTCTTCATCTTCTGCTTCTACAGTACTTAATCCACTTCCGGCACCTTGCTCTAATTTAGTTTCATCATATACAAAACTTAAAAAACGCACTTTAGTAGTAGATACCGTTAATGGTTCAATGATATTTAACGACAATCCCCATGGGTAAAAATTAAACATCATATTCGGATATACCCAAAAATAATATGCTGCCACATTTTTGCCATAATCAATACTATCCTTTGGAATAGTAAAGGACTCCACTTCATCTTTCCCTATGCCTAACTGTAAATTGGAAAACTTAAATACTTCAGTAGTATAATTTTTAAAATCAATTACCGCATTTAATGTGGGGTGCACAAACGGAATATGGAAGCCTTCTAAATAATTTTCGCAGTATAAAGCCCAATTGGCTTCTACTAAAAACGCATTGCTTAAATCGGCTCTATATTCCATTTTATCCAATGGCAACCATCCTACTCTTTCCTGCATTTCTGCAAAAAAATCTGAAAATGAAAATACAGGGTGTAAACTTGTAAACAACAATTTTCCCCATTGATGCAATGGCAGTTGTTTTAAGTGATTGTTTTCAGGGATGAAATTTTCTACCTCTCTAAATTCTGGCATAGATATAAAAGTTCCATTCAATTGAAATAATCTGCCATGGTACTTACAACGGAGTTGTTTTAACTTACTACATGGCTCATATACCATTAAATTTCCCCGATGTGTACATACATTCGATAAACAATGAATTGTTTGATCTTTATCACGTGTAATGACCAACGGTTCATCCATGTATTTCTCTAATAATATTACAGGACATGCATCTTCTATATTTTTTACTAAATCGGTATGACCAATGTACTGCCAACTATTGGCAAATATCTTTTCCTTGGTAATTTCAAAAGCATTTTGACTAATGTAAAATTCTTTGTCAATTGTTTTTGCTCTGGCAATGTTTGGATCAATAAAATAGTTCGTCATAACGCTTTAAATATTATCAGTAAATATAATTTAATTACAAATGCAATGCTAAAAATTATGGACAAAATAAATAGTATTAAATGAAATAAACTCGAATTCATTATTAACATTTTAGTGCGCTTTATTATAATAAATCCGCTTACATTTGAAATAAAATAGTTTGAAAAAAATAATTACTGCACCCCTAATTGCTGCATTATTTCTTATCGCCTGCAGCAAGCCCAAGGAATTTGAATACAAAGAAGTAAGGAATATAAAAATTAATACGCTGGGGTTTAATCAATCAACTTTAACATTTGATTTAGTGTATTATAATCCAAATAATTTTGGACTGGACCTAAGAAAAGCCAATAGTGATTTGTATATAGACAATTTATATTTTGGCAAATTTCAGCTCGACACACTCATGCACATTAACAAAATGACAGAATTTGTATTACCTCTTTCCATTAATATAGACATGAAGAACCTGATTAAAAATTCTGCTAAATTAATGTTTAACCAAGAAGTTACTATTCAAGCAAAGGGATCAGTTAAAATTGGCAAATCGGGTATGTTTACCACCGTACCTTTTAATTATTCCACCAAAAAAAGCTTAGATTTATTTTAATTTATCGGGGGAACATGACAAGGCCTATTGGGTTTTGGGCCACCACCGTCTTCTGCTCGCTTACAGATAGGGGGTAATTTTACATAAGCCTCTGGGGTTGCTTTCTCCGTATCTGCGTCAAAACCTGCATTGTTGATGGCTGCTCGTATTGCACTTTCATCTGTTCTTTCTGGCCAATATTGCACTTTAATTTCTCCTTGTAACACATTCATCTTCCATTGAGCCATTCCACTCTCCATACTCGCTTTATTTTCAACCAATAAATATTTTTCCAATCTGTCTTTGCATTCCCAACACTTCAGATTACTTGATTTAATGGTAACCCATTGTAGCTTTGAAGATTGTGCTGTTAACTGATTACAACAAATCAACAACATAAAAGCAAAAAATAATTTATTCATAAAAGATTCAAATTAATTTAAAAACTAAATACCCTTCCAATTTGCTGGATCTTTACTCCATGCCATTAGGGTTGATTTATCTGTATCTGACACCACGCCTTTTTCAATAGCTAAATCAATCATCGTTGCATAATTGGTAAGCGACCTTAATGAGACCCCTGCTGCACTAAATGCTTTGTCCGCAATATCAAATCCATATGTAAAAATAGATACCATCCCCATTATTTCAACTTCTGCATTTTTTAACACATCAACCACTTGCAAACTACTTTTACCGGTTGAGATAAGGTCTTCCACAACGATAATTTTTTGCCCTTTTTTGTAGGAACCTTCAATTTGATTCCCCAACCCATGTTCTTTTGGTTTGGGGCGTACATATATAAAAGGTAGTTTTAACTGATCGGCAGCCATTGCCCCCCATGGTATTCCTGCTGTTGCAACACCAGCTAATGCTTCAGCATCAGGATAATGTTCGAAAATCACATTACACATCTCACTTTTGATAAAGTCTCTGATATAAGGAAAAGAAAGCACTTTTCTATTATCGCAATAAATTGGACTTTTCCATCCACTGGCCCAAGTAAAAGGATCATTTGGACTTAATTTTACGGCTTCTGCAAGTAATAATTTTTCAGCAACAGCTTTTTCGTTTGTCATACTGCGAATGTAACTCGATTTTTTAAATTGGTAAATGAATAAATTAATTAGAATTTTGGTGTTATGAATAAAATGTCAATTATTGCTGCTGGCGGATTAGTTGTAAATGAAAAGAACGAAATTCTACTGATTTTTAGAAGAGGTGTTTGGGATTTACCCAAAGGCAAACTAGATAAAGGGGAAAATATTGAACAATGTGCCCTTAGAGAAGTACAAGAAGAAACTGGGTTACAAAAAATAGCCATTACCCAATTTCTTACAAAAACATTTCATGAATATTTCGATAAATATCTGCAAGAAACAGTAATTAAAGAAAGCCATTGGTATTTGATGAAAGCTATTGGTAATGAGGTTTTAATCCCACAAATTGAAGAAGATATTACAGAAATCAAATGGGTTAGTAAAGAAGGTTTGAAAGCTTGTATGCAAAATACTTATTCAACAATACAAGATGTTATTCAAGCTTTTTTTTCAACACAGCTACCGTAATACGACTAATACAAACCAGTTTACCCGCTTCATCATATATTTTAATCTCCCATACATGCGAGCTATTACCAATATGAATAGGTTGAGTAATACCAGTAACTATACCCGAACGAACACTGCTAATATGATTGGCATTGATTTCTTGACCAACACATATATATTCGTTTAAATCTACAACCAATGCAGCACCCACACTTCCTAGCGTTTCTGCTAAGGCTACAGAAGCACCTCCGTGCAACAATCCATAGGGCTGCTTGGTTCGTTGATCTACAGGCATGGTAGCTTTTAAGTAATCGGGACCTATTTCGGTGAATTGAATCCCTAAATGTTCCCCCATCGTATTTTTACTAAATGCATCAAATCCCGCTACAGATAAATCTTTTTTGAACCAAATACTCATATAAACGATTAAATATATTAAAGGGAATTGATGACAGCTTGAGGTAAAAAGGGAGAGGCATTGCCCCCATTGCGAAGAATATCTCTAACAATAGTTGAAGCCACTGAGGTATACTTTGGTTCACCCGTTAAAAAAATGGTTTCAATTTTATTATCCAGTGTTCTATTGGCATCTGCAATTGTTTTTTCATATTCAAAATCGCTAACATATCTTATTCCCCGCAATATATAACGAGCCCCTATTTTCTCGCAAAAATTCACTGTAAGTCCTTCATAAACAGCACTTTCTACTTTAGGTTCATCGCTATAAATTTCATTAAACCACTCCATTCGTTGATCGGCACTAAACATTGGATTTTTGGAAGAGTTAATCCCAATTCCCACAATAATTTTATCGAACAGCGGCAATGCTCTGTTTATAATATCGGTATGGCCCAAAGTAACGGGATCAAATGTTCCAGGGAATAAACAGATGCGTTGCATAATAGAATTTATTAGGGTTGTTTGATATTAATCATTTTCTCGTCCAGCAAGTAAATATAAAGCTGCCATTCTTACGGCTACACCATTTTCTACCTGATCTAATATAATGGAATATGGGCCATCTGCTACATCACTATCTAATTCTACCCCCCTATTTATTGGACCAGGATGCATGATTACTATTTCTTTATTGAGTTGATCGAGCAAACTTCGTTTTATACCATAAACTAAATTGTATTCCCGCAATGATGAAAACAATGGTTGATTTTGTCTTTCTAATTGGATACGCAATACATTAGCCACATCACACCATTGTAATGCTTCTTTTAAATTATAGGTAACTCGAACAGCTAATGCTTCTGCAATGTATTTGGGAATTAAAGTAGGTGGACCAACTAACAAAATTTCGGCACCCATTTTTTTCAATAAATAAATATTGCTTAATGCCACCCTGCTATGCATGATATCACCTATAATGGCCACTTTCAATCCTTCTAATTTACCCAGTTTTTCTTGCATTGAAAATGCATCCAACAATGCTTGAGTGGGATGCTCGTTGATGCCATCTCCGGCATTTACAATTGCAGCAGGTATATGTTTTGCAAGAAAATGAGGGGCTCCCGAAGCACTATGGCGCATTACAACCATATCTACCTTCATACTAAGGATATTGTTTACTGTATCCAATAAAGTTTCTCCTTTTGCTGCAGATGAACTACTAGCTGCAAAATTTAAAACATCAGCCGAAAGTCTTCTTTCTGCCAATTCAAATGACATTCTGGTTCGGGTGGAGTTTTCATAAAATAAATTCACGATAGTAATATCCCGTAAGGAGGGAACTTTTTTTACAGGTCGCTGTAAAACATCTTTAAATTGCTCGGCAGTAGATAAAATAAGTTGAATATCCTCCTTCGTGAGGTGCTTGATACCAAGTAAGTGTTTGGTAGATAGTTTCATTAAAAATCAAAGATAATAGTTTATAATAAAACAACTTCGTCTTTTTCATCTTTTTCTCGCCAATTCACTTTTACCTTATCGGTAAAAATGGTATCAATGGCTTTTCCTGAAAAATCGGGTTGTATGGGCAATTCTCTACTAAACCTACGGTCTATTAACACACAAAGAGATACTTTACCAGGTCGGCCAAAATCTAATAGCGCATCCAATGCAGCTCTAATAGTACGCCCTGTATATAATACATCATCAATCAACACCACATTTTTTCCTTCTATGCTAAAGGATATATCTGTTTGATTGGCAATATGTAAACTTTTTCTAACATCATCCCTGTAAAAAGTAATGTCTAATTTGCCATATTGAATTATTTCGGCAGATACACTGTTTTTCAACTCAGCAACAATTCGATCACTTAAAAAAACACCTCTAGGTTGTAAACCAATGATAACCGTATTTTTCAGGTTATTGTTATTTTCAAGAATCTGTGTCGCAAGTCGCTTAACGGTTAAAGAAATTTGCTGTTCAGATAAAATTATATTCAACGTTCAATTTTTTAATAAAAATAAATCCTTTATTCCATATTAAAATAGAATAATTAATGATGAACTACTTTAATTTGCATACATGTTAATGTTACAAGAAATTGAATTAGTTCAATTTAGAAATTATTTAGCTCAAAAATGGGTATTTAATGATCGTATAGTAGGCATTTGTGGCTTAAATGGAGCAGGAAAAACCAATTTATTAGATGCTATTTATTATTTAGGATTTACTAAAAGTTATTTTTCTAGAACAGATGGTCAAAATGTGCATCATGGCAGTGCCGGAATGCGCATCAGCGGTAAATACGCTTTAAATAATGAATCACAAAAAGTTACTTGCATTTTAAGAGAAAATAATAAGAAAGAAATTACTGTTGATGAAGAACTCTGTAAAAAAATAACAGACCATATTGGTAAATTCCCCTGTGTAATGATTGCACCTGATGATGTTGATTTAATTGCTGGCTCAAGCGAATCAAGAAGAAAAATGATGGATGCCATTTTATGTCAATCTAATAAAACCTACCTTCTTCAACTTATTAACTACAATAAAATTTTACAACAAAGAAACAGTTTGTTTAAAAAGACCGAAAACGGCAATCAAATCGATCCTATTTTATTGCAGATCCTCAATAACCAATTAATTGAATCCGGTGAATACATTCATCATACCAGAAGTATATTTTTACAACAATTTATCCCAAGAGTGATATCATTATACACTGATATTGCCGACAATGCAGAAGGATTAAGTTTAATTTATGATAGTCAATTAAACACCCAATCTTTTGCTCAATTATTAGACCAACATTTTCAAAAAGATTTAATACTACAAAGAACTACAAAAGGAATTCATAGAGACGATTTGAAACTTGAATTAGCTGCTCATTCATTTAAAACAGAAGGCTCGCAAGGGCAAAGAAAAAGCTTATTATTTGCCCTGAAATTAGCAGAATGGGAATACCTAAAGGAAACAATGAACCTTTCACCTATTTTATTATTAGATGATGTGTTTGAAAAATTAGATGAAAAAAGAATGTTTCACCTGATGAAAACGGTTTGTAGTGACGCATTTGGTCAGGTATTTATTACCGATACCCATGTAAACAGATTGAGTAATAACCTGCAACAAACAGGCTCTTCTTTTCAACTCATTCAATTGTAAATAATTGTTATCTTTATAATATGGCTGAAATGCATATTGGCGACGCGCTGAAAGGATTCATTAAAAAAAGTCACTTGAAAAATGGCTTACGTACTGTTCAAATTGAAGAGATTTGGGAAAAAGTTATGGGCAAAACCATTGCCAAATACACCGATAAAATTCAAATCATACAGCATAAACTATTCATTCAAACTCATATTGGTCCTTTAAAAAATGAATTGATGTACCAAAAACCTCAAATCATTGAAAGAGTAAATGAGGCGTTTGGTGAAACCATTATTCATGAAGTAATTATACAATAAATTTGAGTTGAATTTCCCTAATCACTAACCGTGTAATTTAACCCGGGGATCAATTATTCCATACAGTACATCGGAAAGTATATTTACTATCACAAAGAAAGAAGCTGTGATTAATACACTTCCCATTACCACCGGAAAATCAAGTTTTTCTAAAGCATTCACTGTAACTTTTCCGATCCCTTTCCACCCGAAAATATATTCAACGAAAAAAGCTCCAGCCAATAATTCTGCAAACCATCCAGTAATAGCAGTAATCACAGGATTCAAAGCGTTTTTCAATGCATGCAGCCAAATAACTTTTCGTTTTTTAAGCCCTTTTGCATATGCTGTTCTAATGTAGTCTTGCTCTAGCACATCTAACATTGCACTGCGGGTAAGTTGTGTAATGATGGCTAATGGTCTAATACCCAATGTTACAGCAGGTAATAGTAAATTCTTTATAGCCAATTGTTTACCTAAAAATGGATCAGTTACATATAAACTCCCTGTCATTTGTAATCCCGTAAAATTGCTCAATACAAATCCAAAAAAGTAGGCAAATAATATTCCCATAAAAAATGATGGCGCAGATATACCCAATACACTGGCAAATATAGCCCCAGTATCTAACCATGTATTTTGCTTTATAGCAGCTATCACACCCAATATAATCCCAATCACTGTTGCAAATAGCATAGCAGCCAAGGCCAATATAATTGTTCCTGGTAATGCTTCCAGTAATAAAGAACTGACTGTTTTTTTGGTTTGGTATGATCGCCTTAAATAAGGCACTTTTAACCCTACTTTATATTCACCTCCAATAAAAAAACCTTTTAATTGTTTTGTTTGAATAGCACTATTTGAATGAATACAAACGGGAGAAACATCATTTACATAATAAGCAAATTGTTTCCAAAGCGGCTGATCTAATGCCAATTCCTTGCGAATATTTTGAATGGTTGCACTATCACCAGATTGTCCCAACACTAATCTAGCAGGATCGCCAAATCCCTGAAATAAAAAAAACACTACCACTACTACGCCAAATAGTACAAGCAAACCGTAAGCAATTTTTTTTATGATGTAGTTCAGCAAAATGTATAAAATAAAAAGTGTTAAATATTATCAAGGTATATCATGTAATTATTATTGAAATAACTGATCAACATCAAGATAGCTTTTTTTATCAAGTATTAAATCACCCTGTAATAAAAAATAAGTTGGTTTTACACGAGCAGCCGTTTTTAACACTGTTGCATCACATGAAAGAATGGGGGTATTAACAAAATGGGGCTGAAGCTTATCTGCTTCAGCAGAAACGATGAATAATGGAACACCTAATTTAGCTGCATATTTCTGAACACTTTCAAAACTACTTTCCCATAAATTAATATCATTCGCATCTTGTACCAATAGTAAAACAATTTTATGAGTAGATTGTAAAATGGCTAGAGTTGTATCTACCCGATTATGTGTAAATAAAGAAAAATCCGTAATAGCAGCCTTCAAACCATTTCCTTTTTTAATCAACACATCATTACGACCCACATATTCATAAGTAGAATCAAAGTCGGCAGGAAATTGATCTTGATTAAAATGAATCTGTTGTCCATTTTTAATATAGATAAACTCAATTGCAAAACTATCTTCAATTGCACCTGCTGGAGTTTTCATTTGTTGCAGTATATGCTTACCCTTTTTAAATGGCAAACAATCTACCAATGGCAAATGATTTAATACATGCCATTGAATAAAGAAACCTGCTAATACAATTGCTGTCAATACCAGTTTAGACATCAATGGATATATCGTTTCTTTTAATTGATATGGATAAATCACTAAATAAACAATCAACATCAATAAAAATAAATCTTTGTAAAAAGATTGCTGTGCAGTAATGGGTAAACAATCTCCAAAACATCCGCAACTTTTTATTTTTCCCGACAGATAAGCGTAACCGGTTAATATGGTGAAAAAAACAATAAGCAATAGTAATAACCAACTAACATTCTTTGTCCGCCAACCTATCAAAATTGCAGCACCAGCAAAAACTTCAAACACATTCAATACAACTGAAAATAAAAGCGCATAATCATTCAAAAAATGAAAATTCCATACTTCAAAAAACTCTTGCATTTTATAACTCAATCCTATCGGGTCATTAAGTTTTACCAGTCCGGATATAATAAAAAGTACACCAACAATCCACCTCACAATACTTAATGAATATTTCATATACAATAAATTAATGTTTTCCTTCATCAATTAAAATCAGGGCAAAAACCGCATAATTAATAATATCTACATAGTTTGCATCAATTCCCTCACTAATTAATGTTTTTCCATCATTTTGTAATATTTGTTTTATTCGCAATAATTTCATGAGGATTAAATCAGCAAAACTTTCTTGACTCATATCACGCCAAGCTTCCCCATAATCATGATTTTTGGATTGCATGGTTGTTTTAGCTAATTCAATACTTTTATTGTACAATAAATCAGTAGTTGATACATCTAATTCTTCCACAGTTGAATTGCCCATACCTAATTGAATTAGCCCTATAACTGCGTAGTTTAAAATACCTTTAAATTCGGAGGGTATATCATCCCCAACTTTTTGTGTTTTTAAATCTTGAATGGTCCTTATCCTAAGTGCTTTAATAAATATTTGATCAACTACAGAAATTGTCCTTAAAATACGCCAAGCAGTGCCGTAATCTTTCGTTTTTTGAATAAAAATAGAAGCAGAGGTTTGAACTGCTTTTTCGTATTGTTCAATTGTGCTTAACATGTATTATTACTTTGTGGGTAGTTTTTTGTAATATCTTTGAATTGAGTGCAATTTAAATGAAACATCATAATGTACACACTTAACTGTAAAGGTAATTTATTAAATATTACGCAACCCGTGGTAATGGGTATTATAAATAGCACCCCTGATTCTTTTTATGCCAATAGTAGAGCCGATAACGTAGACTTAGCGGTTGAAACTGCATCAAAAATGATATCTGCAGGAGCATCTATTATTGACATTGGAGGGCAAAGCACCCGACCTGGAAGCGCTATTGTTAGTGAAATAGAAGAAATTAATAGAGTACTGCCAATAATTAATGCAATTCGTACAGTATTCCCTGATATAATCATTTCAATAGATACTTTTTATCCATCCGTTGCAAAGCAAGCAGTTGAAAATGGGGCTAATATGGTAAATGATATCAGTGGCGGTTTATATCATGCTGATATGTTGACTACTGTTGGTAGTTTAAAAGTTCCATATATATGTATGTATAGTTCATCAACAGCAGCAACAATGCATGAAAAAAATATTTTGGGTAATATTACTGAAGAAGCGATACAATATTTTAATGAACGAATATATGCCTGCAAATTAGCCGGTATAACAGATTTAATACTAGATCCGGGTATAGGTTTTAGTAAAACGATGGAACAAAACTTTCAATTAATTAAAGAATTAGAAGTACTAAAAATATACAACTTACCCATATTGATGGGTATTTCCAGGAAATCATTGATCTACAAAACCTTACATCAATTACCAGAGGAAAGTTTAAATGGAACAACCGTTTTAAATACAGTTGCGCTAATGAAGGGGGCATCAATTTTAAGAGTGCATGATGTAAAGGAAGCAATAGAAGCCATTTTATTATTAGCCGTACTAAACAAAACACCCTGTACAAGTTAATTGCACAGGGTGTTTAAATTGATTTATAAAAAAATCTATTTTTTATCTTGTGCCACAGGTGCTTGAGGAGCTGCGGGCTGAGCTGGTTTTGGAGCAGGGATAGTTACATCTAACACTTCAATATCAAAAACCAATGAAGCATATGGAGGTATAACTGGTGCACTACCATTAGGGCCATAACCCAATAAAGCAGGAATATATAATTTTCCTTTACCGCCTTTGCCAAATAAACGAATACCTTCATCTAACCCTTTAATTACACTGCCGCTGTTGATTACAAAATTTAAGGGCTGTTGATTCGGAGAATCTTTATCCATATTGCCATCAAATTTCTTACCGTTTAAGAAAGTACCTCTGTATAATATTGACACTTGCTTTCCAGAATCAATTTTTGCAGATAAATCACCAGCGCTGGTTACTTCAACCAAAACACCAGAACCAACTTGCTGCACTTTTGCACCTTTTTTGGCTGCAAACTCTTTTAATTCTCTTGTTTCTCTATTTTTTTCAACTTCTAATTCTTTTTGATAATCTTCCATCATTAACTCCTGTGAAGAAAAAGTTTTGATGATTTCTACTTTACCATTAATCAAATCTTTTTGTTTAAAGATTTCATTGTAATCTAACATACCTAATTTTTTTAAGGTATCCACATTCATGATAAAATCAACTTTGTCTCCAGGAGCACATTTAGTGATGATTTCAATAAAGCTATGCTTACTCATACGAGCAGTATCTACCATAAAATAAACCGGAATTCGTCCAAATGAACTACTTAAAACCGAGTCCTTTTTTGCAGGAAGATTGTATTCCACATGCATTTTTACAAATTGACCTTGTTTTAACAATTCTTTGCTGTTTCCTTTATGGATTTTATAAGCAAAACCTGTTGGTGTTTTTTCATATTGATTACAACTTGCAAGCAATACAACCGCTGCCAAAAGCGCGAGGGTAATTCTACTCATTTTTTATTTATTGTAGTTGATTTGAATACTGTTTGATAACTTCTTTAAATTGTTGAAGGGTTTGATCAATGGATAAGCTACTTCTACCTCCAGCAGCATTAACATGTCCACCACCTTCAAAATGATCTCTGGCAAATTGATTAACATCAAAACTGCCTTTACTTCTAAAACTCCATTTTCTTTCTTCATCTCTATCAATCACAATGGCACCTAATTTCATGCCTTGAATAGTGAGTAAATAATTCACCAACCCTTCCGTATCACCTGTTTTGATATTGAATTTCTGCAAATCTTGCTTGGTAATATACATCAAAGCAGTGTTATATTCATATAAAACTTCCATTCTATTCGCTAAGGCAAAACCAATAAAGCGTAAACGGTTCTCTAAAAAATTATCGAATATATGGTGGTGAATTTGATCGTGCTTCAATCCAGCATCTTTTAATCTGGCAATCATTCTATGCACAGAAGCTGTAGTGGATGGAAACCTAAATGAACCTGTATCTGTCATTACCCCTGTATATAAGCAAGCGGCAATTTCATTATTTATAATGGAGTCGTAACCCGATTCTACAATAAAATCGTAAATCATTTCACAGGTAGAACTCTTTTGGGTATCGCTTTTGCCGAAGTTAAAAGAAGCAGCATCTGGTTGTTGATGATGATCAATCAACACTTTAACAGCATTGGCCGCTGCCAAATGATTGGCTAAATGCTTGGTTCTATGAAAAATATTAAAATCGAGACAAAAAATTACTTGTGCTTCATTTAAAATTTGTACTGCTTTTTCAGTGTATTTTTCAAAATTAATTACATTTTCAACACCTGGCATCCAATCTAGAAAGTCCGCCCAATTAGTTGGAGAAATAACTGTAACCTCATGTTGAAGTCCTTTTAAAAAATGGTATAACCCCAATGAAGATCCCATTGCATCACCATCTGGTTTCTGGTGCATTGTTATCACCACTTTTTGAGGATTGGTTAAATAAGGGTAAAACAGTTCTATATTTTGCATAAAGTTGACGCAAAATTGCAGTATCTAAACTAGTTAATCAAATCATTTTATCAATTCCAATTAAATTTATAAAAAGCTTATGAACAAAACGAGGGTATTTTGTACTTTTGCAACGAAATTATATATATATGAGTAATAGAACTTTTACGATGATTAAGCCTGACGCTACTAAAAAAGGAGATACAGGCGCTATTTTAGATCAAATTATTAAAGCGGGATTTGCTGTTAAAGCAATGAAATGGACAAAATTAACCCAAGAACAAGCAGGTTTATTTTATGATATCCATAGAGAAAGGCCATTTTTTGGAGAATTGGTTGATTTTATGAGTAGTGGCCCAATAGTTGCTGCCATTCTTGAAAAAGACAATGCTGTTGAAGATTTTAGAACGTTGATTGGTGCAACAAATCCAGCACAAGCCGCAGAAGGAACTATTCGTAAGCGTTTTGCAGCTTCTATAGGGGAAAATGCTGTTCACGGAAGCGACAGTGATGAAAATGCAGCAATTGAAGGAAACTTCTTTTTTTCTGCGCTAGAAAGATTTTAAATCAACCTAGTCGATATTTCTAAAAGGTTCTTGTACTACAAGAACCTTTTTAATTTTGTTAAAATACAATTATTTGCCTCTGCGATTGCCATGCGGACTTAATGAGGAGCGTTTATCTAACAATGGGAAGTCTTTGAAATTAAGGTATAATGAAATATTAATAGAATGATATATGTCATTTAAACTGCCGCCCCGTGGAACATCTTTATGCCAAGATTGAATTCTGTTATTAGGGTCTAACTCATCTTGTCGCCAGGTAAGACTCAATGTTTTAGCTGGATCTACCAACCCCTTGTCATTTAATAGTTTAATATAATCAGGATAATGTCCACCAACATCATCTAAGTAATCTGTAAAAATATAACGTAACCAAATTTCAGCATGAATTGAAATAGTTTGACTGATAGCAAATTTCACCCCAGTACCCATTGTTATTGTTGGCTGCCAAAGACTGTATTGTTTGGTATTCGAAAAGGAAGCAAGCCCCAAACCCTCCGTATGCAATTCATGCAAATAAATTTTTTCACCAGTACGATCAATTGTCCAAGGATTAAAATGAATGAATCCAACCCCACCAAAAACGTAAGGAGTAAATCGGTTCCTTAAATTTTTAATGTTCAAAAAATCGTATTGCGCTGCAAGAGAAGATTCATATACGGTACTTCTAAAACTAAGGTTTCGATCAAATAAATCTTTACGCTTATTAAATCTATCCGCACCTTGTAGTTCTAAATAGGCTAAATCTAGCCTTAGTGCAAACTTTTCTGATACATCATAGGTAAGTCCGCCATTAATTTCATATAAATAATTATTGTAATCTATAAAATGACCATTTTCTGATAAATCGCCATAATAGGTGGTTATACCTGCTCCAAATTTTAGGTTAAAACGACTTAAATCATCATACACACCAAATTGTGCAGAGGTAGACAATGCATTAAAAAGGATGAAAAATACTATAAAAGATTTTAAGATTTTCATATTATTGGAGTGTGCAAATATATATGTATATATTTAATTTTCTTAGATAAGCTATATTTATAACTGATTAAACGAACAACACATTGATCGACAATTATTAACAAAAAAGATATTATACCAATAATATATATCCAATAACTCAAGCTGCAAAATGAAAAAAAGAAACCAAGTATTATTAATATTATCCATTCTATCGATGATTACATTTTTAGATAGAATTGCATTGTCATCTGCAAGTGAGTCGGTAATGGCAGATTTACACATCAATACTATACAATGGGGATGGATATTGGGAATGTTTACTATTGCATACGGACTCTTTGAAGTACCTACTGGTTGGTTAGGAGATAAATTTGGAGGTAAAAAAATATTAATTCGCGTTGTACTTTGGTGGTCGTTTTTTACCATTTTAACTGGTTTTTCAACTGGATTTACGATGTTATTAGTTATTCGATTTTTATTTGGAATTGGAGAAGCAGGGGCATATCCAAACACTTCTATTATTTTGAGTAAATGGTTTCCTGTAATTGAAAGAGGTAGGGCTCAATCAATTATATGGGGAGCTTCTAGAATAGGCGCTGCATTAACCCCATTTGTGGTAATTCCCTTACAACAACAGTATAGCTGGAGAATGCCTTTTTACGTTTTGGGAGTGATTGGAATTATTTGGGTGATCTTTTGGATTTTTTGGCATAATGAAGAACCAGCAGATTGTAAATCTATCAAAGAAGAAGAATTAACCCATATTTTGGCAAATAGAGATCTTTCAACCAATCATTCCGAAGCAGAAGCATCATTTTGGTCGATTTTTAAGTCGGTAAATTTATGGTACCTGATGGCAATGTATTTTTGTTATGCCATTGGCACTTATTTTTTTCAAAGTTGGTTTCACACCTATTTACAAAAAGGGCGCCACATAGCTAAAGAAGAATTACTATGGGCATCTTCCCTACCCTATCTATTGGCTGCATTAGGTTGCCTAGTGGGTGGGTGGTTAAGTGACAAAGCTTGTTTAAAATATGGCAAAAAATGGGGACGTAGAATTATACCAATGATAGGATTATTTGTTGCCGGATTTTGTTTAATTGGCGCATCATTAGTTGAAAATAATTTAATTGCTATTATTGCGCTTGCTATTGGAATGTTTTGCATGGATGTAACTGCACCAGTTGCATGGGCTGTTTCGATGGATTTAAACCGTCATAAAAGCGGTGTTATCTCTGGATCTATGAATACTGCCGGTTTAACAGGCGCTTACCTCAGCACCGTATTGTTTGGATATTTGGTTGCAGCACATGGGTATACTTTGCCATTATTACTGATAGGGATTGTAGTGATTGTTGGAGCTGTATTATGGTTAAAAATTGATGCGACAAAAGCGGTGTGATCAACCCCTTATTTTTTTAGTAATTCCAAAAGAATTAAATGAAAATATCCCCAAGATTGGGAGCTAACTTACTTTTACAGTACATTGCAGGTTATATAACAGACTTTAAAATATAAACACTCTTGAAAAGTATTAAGAAACTTCTTTACAAGCTATTAGGGCAAGATCAATACCTTCAATTATTATCGCTTTCTTTTCCATATATTTATAAACTAGGTTTATTGAAAAATAATCCTGAATATGATTTTCACTATTTTGTAAAAAAATTAATAAAGCCCAGCGATACAGTAGTAGATATTGGTGCGAATTTGGGCTACTATTCTAGCATTTTTGCTGGATTAACGCAAAATGGTGGACAATTAATTTCAATAGAACCCGTATTACCCTTCTATAAAACCTTATTACGTACCATTCAACCATATTCACATTGCTCTGCCTATAATTATGCATTGGGTAAAGAAGATAAGCAAGTAGTATTAACTATACCAGGTAATTATGGATATATTAGAACTGGGTTAGCTAGCGTAACCGAAACCGTTTCTAATGATGTATCTACTTTTCAATTTCCTGCTGATATGAAAAAAGCGGCTACTTTATTTGCGCAATTTCCCACTATCAATTACATCAAATGCGATATAGAGGGGTATGAATCGATTGTTATTCCTGAATTAAAAAATATATTTGAACAACAAAAGCCCTTATTGCAAATTGAAACGACTGGTGAAAACAAATTGTTGATTCAAAACATGCTAGAAGAAATTGGGTATACTTGCTTTTCACTATATCAGGGTAAACTAATTAAAAATTTGCCCGATCATTTACATTATGGCGATTATTTATTTGTTCCTAAAGAACAATTAAATAATCCACTATTTAATGCATAATGTAAAACTGTTAACAGCTTTTTGAATAATTTATTTTGGTTCTTCTAATTTTTCAACAGGCACAAGATCAGCCAAATCTACATTCATAGGTAATTGGCCTATTTGAACAATAGCGCGCTTCCCCCTGATTTCCTTTACTTCACCAACTTGATAATTTTTTTTAAGTTTTACCAAAGTACCAATGCTTATTTGCTCATTAAGTTCTTTATATTTTAAATCGACTTTTTTAGCCAACTTATTAACTACAATTGTTTCTTTTTGTTTAAATAATAAGTTTTGTAGGTTCTTAACTACTTCATTTTTATTTTCCGACTTTTTCCAATCGAGTACAATTTGTTTCAACTTGCGCTCCATATCTTTTAAATACACCAATCTGTCTTCTGTAATTTTATTTTGATTTTTTAATAACTCTACTTGTTGTCGATGTCTTTCTCTATCTAACACTACTTCCATTTCTTTTTTCAACCGTTCATTCTCCTTCATCACACGATTCAAATCTTTCTTTTCTTTTTCAAGTATTTGCAAGTCTTGCTCAGTTCTATTCAGCAGTCTATCTAACTTAAAATGGTCATCATCGACTAATTTTCTTGCTCTATTTATTAAGTGTTTGGGAAGTCCAATTCTTTCCGCAATGGCAAACGTATAAGAACTACCTGGCTTACCAGTAATTAGCTTATACATAGGCAATAAATTTACTTCATCAAACTGCATTGCCGCATTTAATATTCCCTGCGTATGATTGGCCATTACTTTTAAATTGAGGTAATGGGTTGTTACTACACCAAATGAATGTCTACGTGATAATTCTTCCATGATAACTTCCGCAAAAGCACCACCCAAATTAGGATCGGAACCACTCCCCAATTCATCAATGAAAAACATCGTTTTCCCATTGGCATTTTCCATAAAATACTTCATGTGCAATAAATGACTGGAATAAGTACTTAATTCAAATTGCAAATTCTGTTCATCACCAATATGAATAAATAGTTGCTTAAAAATCCCCATTTGAGAAGTTGCACTTACAGGTACCAATAAACCGCTTTGAAGCATCAACTGATTTAGTCCAATGGTTTTCATCGTAACTGTTTTACCTCCGGCATTTGGACCACTGATTACCAATATTCTATGTTGTTCATCTAATGTTAGCGTAACAGGAATTGTTTTTTTTCCAGATGATTTATTATATAAAAATAATAAAGGATGGTAGGCTTCAATAAGCTTTATCTGTGCTTTTTCAGAAACATCGGGTAAATTGGCATTCATATTAATAGCCAATCGAGCTTTAGCTCTTATAAAATCAAACTCACCAATAATTTGAATATATTGTTGCAACAATGGTGCATAAACAGACAACTTTGCAGTAAGTGCCCTTAATATTCTTTGTACTTCTTTAATCTCTTCATTTTCTAATGAAAAAACCTCATTATTCAATTCTATGGTTTCCTCAGGTTCTATATAGGCTGTTTTACGGCTATCACTTTCACCATGTAATATACCTTTTACTTGTCTTTTATGTTCCGAAAAAACAGCTACCACCCTTCTGCCATTACTAAAACTCTCATCAATATCTGCAGTATAACCAGCTTTAGCCATTTTCTGAACAACTTTTTCAAACATTCGCCTTAATTCATTTCTTCGTTTAAAAAGGCTCATCCTTATTTTCTGCAGTTCATCTGAGGCATTGT
>CANGCK010000026.1 GCA_947452295.1 Sphingobacteriia bacterium | reverse complement strand
TTCAATCTGATATCTTTGTACCAAACTAAGTTGAGTGTAATTTTTTGTCATAGTAACCAAAAGGTCGCACTACTTGGTCAAAAGGCAAAAAGCTATCAAAAGCTTTTTTGCCTTTTGTTTAAAAATTGCACTTATCAGTTGAACTCAGCGAAGCTTTATCTTAAAAAAAATAGATAATTTAGAATAAGTAGTGTATGATGATAGTTATAAAAGAATCAAAATAACTATTGTATGTCAAAACATTTTTGAAGTTGATATTTCGACTTATGCAGGCGCATACAAAAAGCCATTTATTTTAATTATGTTATTACAATACTTCTGATTTTTTAAACATATTGATTACGATAATATGTTTAAAGGATTAATTTTCAGTTCAACTCTTCAATCAAATTGACTCGTCCTGAAAAAACATTACTGAGTAGGGAGCTTGTTAAAAATGTGGTCTCGCCCAGGATCGAACTGGGATCTAAAGTTTAGGAAACTTCTATTCTATCCATTGAACTACAAGACCTCACCGGTTTTTTTCCGATTGCCGCAAAATTAGTAGTTTTAAGCACTACATCATCAATAAATACAAATGAAATAAACAAAATTGGTACGTTTATTCAATGTATTTTTAATTACAATCAAATAAGATTCATTTTAAATAAGTTAACATGAAGCACTTTTTCTTTCTGCTCATACTCGCCATAGCTTTTACTGCCAAGGTAAATGCCCAGTCCAAACCCAAAGTATCCATCAACCATATTGCCCAGTTAGTGGTAGACATACAACAATCGGCTAAATTTTACTCCACTGTAATTGGATTAGATACCATACCCGAGCCATTCCACGACGGATTACATGTTTGGTACACCATCGGACCAAAAGCAGCTCTTCACGTAATTGGCGGGGCTAAAGAAAAAAAAGAACACGATAAAGCACATCATCTATGCTTTACCGTGTCCTCTGTAACGCAACAAATAGCAGTACTTAAAGCCAATGGGGTTCATTGGGAAGATTGGGCCGGCACACCTTATGCCATTACCAATAGGGTAGATGGGGTAAAACAAATTTACCTGCAAGACCCCGATGGGTACTGGCTAGAAATTAATGATGCGAAAGAATAGTTATTTACCGGGCTGCTTCAATTGCCAGCCAGTTTTTTTCTTCTCTTCGTCAACCATATTTTTTACATCTGCCAATAGCTTTTTGGCGTTGTACACAATACCATCTTTAATGGTATAGCTTACGCCGCCCATTCTAATCACTTCATTATTGGCGTTTAATTCTATTGCACCGGTACCATACAATAACTGTAAATTCTGCAAAGGATTACCATCAACCACACACAAATCGGCCAGTTTGCCAATTTCAATAGAGCCCAATTCTTTTTCCACACCCAATGCCTGTGCTGCATATAAAGTAGCCGAACGAATCACCTCTAACGGATGAAAACCCGCTTCGCGCAACAATTCCAGCTCTCTAATATATCCAAAGCCATACAGCTGATAAATAAATCCATTGTCCGATCCGGCAGTAACCCTGCCACCCCTGTTCTTATACTCGTTAATAAAAGTCATCCACAGCTGGTAATTCTTTTTCCAGATAATTTCTTGTTCGGTTCCCCAACTTTGCCAGTAGGAGCCATGAGAAATTCTGCTAGGCTCATAAAACTTCCAAAGAGAAGGAAGGGTATAGTCTTCGTGCCATTCAGCCCTGCGGGCACGCATTAAATCACGGTTGGCTTCATAAATATTAAAAGTAGGGTCAAGGGTAAAATCCAGCGCAATAAGTTCATTCATTACTTTATTCCATTTTTCACTATACGGTGCTGCAGCCTGAGCCCAAAGTTTACCGGCTTCTTCAAATCGGTTCTGCTCGTTGTTGTAGTTGTAGTCGGCAGGGTAGTTTTGAATGGTTTTATTGTCGAAAAGTGCTTCCGGTAAACCATACCAATGTTCCATACTAGTCATACCCGCTTTGGCGGAGTTCACTACGTTCCAACGGGCAACATCCAGTTGCGCATGGTGACAAGTACTGCGCAATCCCAGTCGTTTATTTTCTCTGATAGCGGCGTCCATCACTTCGGGCGAAGCCCCAAAAAACTTAATACCATCAGCACCTTTGGCAGCATTGTCATTTACCCAAGCTTTTGCCTGATCAGCAGTTACGATAGGGTTTTTACTACCCATACCAAAAGCGGTGTAAGCAAATATGCGAGGGGCAGTAATGGTATTCGCTGCACTTTTCTTTTTATGGTCCAATACCCATTCTAAGCCATTCCCGGCCGATGGGTCTCTAATAGAAGTAATGCCATGAGCCATCCATAATTTAAACACATATTCGGCAGGCGTACCTTGTTCGGTACCACCAATATGACCGTGCATATCAATTAAACCGGGCAATACATACATACCTGCACAGTTGATTTCTTTGCCACCAGCCTTTAATACAGGCCTCCTTTTTTCATTGATCGGCACACCCGGATTACCAATATTGGCAATTTGCACAATTTTATTTTGCTCAATTACTAAGTCAACCGGCCCATAAGCGGGAGATCCGGTACCATTAATAACCGTAACGCCTCTTAAAATCAATTGGCTATAGGGGCCATCACCTTCTTTTTTAAGGGGAGATGGGGTGATCTGCGCAGTTAATACTTGTAGTAACAGACTAAAAATGGGTAAAAAAAGGAGTTTCCTCATAACAGATTTGTTCATTTTGCAGCTTAAAGCTAAGAAAAATAGCCAACCAGATCGAGTAATTGTTAAGTTGAATCATTCCAACATCTGCCTATCCATTAAAACCCATTATCTTTGCAATCCAAAATAGAATTATGAAGTTTTACAATATCATTATTAAATACAGGTTTTGGTTGAGTTTGGTAGCATTGGCATTGGCCATTTTTGTAAATGTAACCAGTGGATTTTGGCCATCATTTATATTGTATTTTTTAGCAGTAATAGGCTTAGCCAGTCATTTTTTCATTGGACCGTTGAGATTAATACAAGAGCCAATGGAGAGAGGAGATATGGAAGAAGTAGAAAGAATTTTAAACACAGTTTGGTATCCCAATTTGTTGTACAAGCCAGTAAGATCAACTTATTACACCATCAAGGGTAATATGGCTATGATGAAGCAAGATTTTGATAGTGCAGAAATACATTTAAAGAAGAGTTCATCTTTGGGTGCACCCATGCCGGAGGCAGAGGGAGCCAATAAGTTACAGTTGGGTATGATGGCTATGCAGAAAGGCGATTTAAAGCAAGGAGAAAGTTATATCCGTGCTGCTATTCGTTTGGGTATTGCCGATAAAGAAAGTGAGGCAGTTGCTTATATTAGCATGTGTCAAATCTTTATGAACAAGAGAGAGTTCCGTGCTGCGCGAGATTTTTTCAGAAAAGCAAAAGCATGCAAACCAAAGAGCAAGCAAGTAATCGATCAAATTAAAGAAGTAGAGAAATATATTTCTCGTATGCCGGGTTAAAATTCAAAAGTAAAAAGTAAAAATTCAAAAATAAAGTAAATAAAAAAATCCACCTAAAATGATTCTAGGTGGATTTTTTTATGTAGCAATCATTGTTTCGTTTATTTCGTTTATGTATATTTACATCCATAAAATACTAATAAAATGGAAGTGTTGGTAGATCTGCCAAGTAGGGCAGAACAAAAAATGGCTCAAAATTGCATAGATGTTTTAGAAACTAAGGCCAATCGAAATCTGAAGAAGAATGTAGGCCAAGTTAAAATTAGTATTCAAAACAATATTGATGCCGTTGCAATTCCAAAAAAAGCGGTTTCGCTTTTATATGAAATATTAGCCAATATGGCTAAAGGTAAATCAGTAAAGTTAATCCCTTCAAATGAATACCTAACAACACAGCAGGCAGCAGATTTTTTGAATGTATCACGACCTCACTTTGTTCAATTACTCGAAAAAGGAAAGATGCCTTATAAAAAAGTAGGTTCTCATAGAAGAATCAAGGTTAAAGATTTATTGGCTTATGAGGCTAAAACACAGCAGATTAAAGAGAAAAATTTAACATTGTTGGCAAAGCAAGCCCAAAAACTTAATCTGGGATATTAATGTCGCATTCATCAGGATTAATTGTTTTATTAGATGCAAATGTTTTATACCCGGCTCCAATTCGTGATTTATTATTGAGCTTAGCAGAAATTGGAATGTATCAGCCCAAATGGTCAAAACTTATACAACAAGAATGGATGCGAAATCTTTTAATTAAACGCCCCGATTTATTCGAATCACAACTATTTACAACAGTAAGTGCAATGAACAAAGCTTTTCCAGATGCAAATACTACTGGATTTGAAAAATTAATTCAAGGCTTAGATTTACCCGATTTAAATGATCGTCATGTACTTGCAGCTGCAATTAAAAGTAGGTCTAAAATTATAGTAATATTCAATTTGAAAGATTTTCCGAAAAAATATCTCAATGAATATGAAATTAAAGCACAGCATCCGGATATATTTATAAGCAATTGTATTCAATCAGATGAAATAAAATCTTTCAATGCATTAGTTAATCAAGTAAAACGGTTAACAAATCCGGTCAAAACAATTGAAGAAGTATTGAGTACTTTAAGCAATGCCGGCTTAGTAAAAAGCTGTACGTTATTTAAACAAACATGGCAAAATTCATTAAGGCAATACTCTTTAATTTTACTTTTTAATTTTGCCTTTTGAATTTTAACTTTTGAATTTTTCCCCGTGCTTCAACTCAAACACATCACTTCAGACAACCAAGACTTAGCAACCATCCGGCAGTTGTTTACAGAATATTCCAATGAACTAGCGGTAGATCTATGCTTTCAAAGTTTTGAAGCAGAACTGCAAAATCCGCTTAAAAAATACGGAGCACCAACGGGTAGTTTATTACTTGCCTATTGGAACAATATACCTGTTGGAACAGTTGCACTCCAAGCATTAGCTGAAGAGGGTGTTTGTGAAATGAAGCGATTGTATGTTCAAGCCAATTACCGAAAATATGGTATTGGTGAAGCCTTGGTAAAAGCAATTTTAGAAGATGCAAAGCAACTGGGCTATACTAAAATGAAACTCGATACATTGGAACGGTTAAAAGCAGCTATAGCGCTGTATCTTAAAAATGGCTTTACTATTACTACTGCTTATTACCACAATCCTTTACCTGAAGTGGTGTATATGGAAAAGTTGTTATTACCTTAAATTATTTAAACGGCGAAAAGCGTGCTTATATAACTACTAGCTTGCACAGTATCTTTAACTTATTAATTCATCACTATAATGAAACTATATACGCTACTGTTTGCACTGGCACTTTGTAATCAACTTCAAGCGCAAAACATGGTAGGGATGGTTAAAGACCATTCAACAGGAAAAGGAATTGCAGGGGCATCAGTGGTTATTCAATCAACACAAAAAGGCATACAGACCGATGCTGAAGGCCGATTTACTTTGCATTTTAACGGCAAACAAATTGTACACGTTTCTGCAACAGGATATCAGCCAGTCGATACAACAATCGATGCAACAAACGCACAAAATCTAATAATTGCATTACAAGCATCCGAAGAAGAATTAGAGGAAGTAGTAATTGTAGCTTCTTCCCGAACCAACTCACGCATAGAAGATTTGCCAACCAAAGTAGAAGTATTGGGTTCAGAAGAAGTGCATGAAGAGAACGGCATAAAACCGGGTAATATTGCCAGTTTATTGGGCGATATTGCAGGCATACAAATTCAGCAAACCAATGCTGCCACAGGCAATGCAGATATGCGCATTCAAGGTTTGCAGGGAAAATACACGCAGATATTAAGAGATGGTATGCCTTTATTCGGTGGTTATGCTGGTAGTTTCAGTATCCTACAAATTCCACCAATGGATCTACAACAAATTGAGTTGGTAAAAGGCGCCGCTTCTACTTTATATGGAGGAGGGGCAATTGCAGGAATGCTGAACCTGGTATCTAAAAAACCTAAATTGGATAAACCCGATGCAAGTTTAACCCTTAATAAATCTACCCTTTCTGAGAATAATATGAATGTGTTTTTGTCGGGAAGAAATAATAAAGCTGGCTACACATTTTTTGCAGGCGGCACTTTACAAAACCCTGTAGATGTAAACAGCGACAGCTTTTCAGACGTACCTGCTGTAAAAAGTATATTCATTCATCCGCGTATATTTTTATACAATTCAGCATCGTCTACAGTAATTGTTGGTTATACCTTAAACTATGAAGATAGAAATGGAGGCAATATGAATGCATTAAAAAAAGGCATCAACTGGCAACAAGATTTTTATATACAAAACAAAAGCTTACGCAATACAGCCGATATCGTTTGGGAAAAAAAGCTACAAGGTAATGCGCTGCTAACTACCAAATTCAGTACGAGCTTTTTCAATAGAGCAATCAATACCAATAGCTTTGGTATGAAAGGAAATCAAACTACATGGTATAGTGAGATGGCTTATGCTAACAAATGGAATCGACATAATTTTGTAGCAGGTATAAATTTTAATGGCGATCAATTCAATAAAACATTGCCGGACAGTACGCTTCTCCCTTCCGAAAAGAATAATACCATTGGCATCTTTGCGCAAGACGATTGGAAATTAAATAGTGCGCTTACTTTGCAATCAGGTATAAGAGTAGATGCGCATAACAAGTATGGTAATTTTATTTTACCGCGTTTGTCCATCATGTACAAAGCCAATCAGCAAGTGACAATGCGAATGGGGGGTGGATTAGGGTATAAAACGCCCACACTATTTAATACAGAAATTGATGAAAGAAATTACCGGTATTTATTAGGGTATAACGATGGTATACAAGCAGAAAAATCAATAGGCGCCAATTTCGATGTGAATTATAAAACACATATCGAACGATGGAATCTAACACTCAATCAAACCTTTTTCTACAATCAAATTAGCCGACCGCTAACAATGGTTGCATTCCCTAGTTTAATTGCACCTGCTCCATTAGGTTATTTTAATCAATTTGAACCAATACAAACTTCTGGTTTTGAAACCTATGTGCAGTTAACAAAAGATGCCCTTGAATTATATCTTGGCTATGTGTACACCAATGCCAAAAGAAAATACGATACCAATTTTCCCAACCTTCCATTAATTGCCAGCAACAAATTGGCTAGTATTGTAGCATACGAGTTTAGTAAAAAATTCCGGGCAGGAATAGAAGCGGCTTATACCGGCAAACAGTTTTTAGACAATGGTCAAACAACCACCCCTTATGTATTTGCTGCATTGATGATGCGGTACAATGTAGGAAAAGTTTCGCTGGTATTAAACTGTGAAAATCTATTGGACTATCGCCAAAACAAAACCAATCAAGTGGTTTATCCTCCCTTCAAAAATCCTACATTCCCCGAAATATGGGCGCCGTTAGATGGGAGGGTAGTAAACCTTTCGGTGTATTATAAGATAAAGTGAACGGGCCATTATCATTTCACCATCAGTTAATTGTCCATTGTCAATTACCCATTATCAATTGCCCAATCACCTCCGGAAAATACTTATGCTCCAACACGTGTACTTTTTGCGCTAAAATTTCAGGAGTATCACCAGCTTCAATTGTGCACTTCGCCTGAAAAATAATATTACCCTCATCGTAGTGTTCATTCACATAGTGAATCGTAATGCCACTTTCTTTTTCGCCGGCAGCAAGCACTGCTTGATGCACCCGCATGCCATACATTCCTTTGCCTCCATAATTGGGCAATAATGCCGGATGTATATTGATGATGCGCTGAGGATATACTTCCACAATACTGGCAGGCATCTTCCATAAAAAACCTGCTAGTACAATAAAGTTTATATGATGGCTTTTTAATTCAGCTAAATAGCTTTCTGGCGATGAAAATCGTAATTTTTCAATCAATAAGGTATCAATTCCATGGTTAGCGGCAATATCCAATACGCCAGCCCCAGGTTTGTTACAAACTATTAAACCAATATTTATCGCCTTATTTCCTTTGAAATATTGAATGATTTTTTCTGCATTTGAGCCGGCTCCTGATGCAAAAATGGCAATATTAACCATGGCTTTAATTGATTTTCTGAGGTGATTTTCCCGATATTTTCACCCATATACGCTTTAAGTAACTCCTGAAAAAAGAAAATTGACCAAAAGGTATACTAATACAAAGTACACAAACAGGCCATAATAGGGTTACTAAAATAATGTAGATGAAAACATATTCTGTCCCTTTTTCAATAGGCGTTAAGGAGAGTATAAACTTAGAAATGTAGCTGCAACAACTTCCTCCAAGTGCAAAAGTGGAGAAAATTAAGGCAAATTGAAGCCAACTGACCTGCCATTTCTCTTTTAATTTTTTAAACATGCCGCAAATTTGATGTAAAAAGTTCATAGAAATGAATTAAAAATGCATTCATATCCATTATTTAAACCATATAGTAAAAATTGATGTAAAAAAAAATATAAATGATTGAGTAATTGTCACAATCGTATCATATTTTTGCAGCCGTTCAAGGATTTTTTTCCACACTAGAACCATTGATGTGAATATGACATTGTCTAGAACTATAGCCCAAAAGAGCTTAACTGCTATCCTAATTTTATTTAGCGTATGTATGAGTGTTGCTGCAAATGCGCAAGACGGTAAAGCACTTTTTAGTGCAAACTGTGCTTCCTGCCACGCAGTACATAAAAAACTAACTGGCCCTGCCTTAACAGGTGTGGAAGACCGTTGGCCTAATAAAGACAACTTACATGCATGGATACGCAATAGTGCCGCATTCCTTAAAACAGGAGATGCTTATGCAAATGCACTCTATAATGAGTACAACAAAACTGCAATGAATGCTTTTCCCAATTTAAAAAATGAGGAAATCGATGCAATTTTAGCGTATATCAAAACTGTTCCTGCTCCCGGAGCCGCAACAGGTGGAGCTGGTGCCGCTGCTCCTGTAGAAAGTGATAACACTCTTTTATATGGTATACTTACTTTGGTTTTAGCTGTTGTGGCTTTAATCTTAATGAAAGTAAATGCTAACTTAAAGAAGCTTTCTGATGAAGTTACTGGAGAGCCTGTCTTAAGACCAATTCCTTTCTACAGAAATAAAACTTATTTCGCTTTAATAGCAGTGTTATTATTTTTAGTAGGGGGTTACCTTACTACTAAAGGTGCAATGGGTTTTGGTAGAAGTAAAAACTATCAGCCCGAACAACCTATTTATTATTCTCATAAAGTACATGCTGGCGTTAACCAAATTAACTGTCAATATTGTCACATGGGAGTAGCACAAGGCAAACAAGCTACAATCCCTTCAGTAAATGTGTGTATGAACTGCCACATGGCCATCAATGAGTACAAAGGCGAACCAATTAAAAATGAAGCAGGTGAAACTGTAGATGGAACAGCTGAAATTAAAAAATTGTATAAGTACGCAGGATTTGAAGAAGGAAAACCTTGGGATGCTTCAAAAGCAACTCCTATTGAATGGGTTCGTATTCACAACTTACCAGATCATGTATATTTCAATCACTCTCAACACGTAAAAGCAGGTCAAGTTGCTTGTCAAACTTGCCATGGCGAAATACAAAAAATGGGTGAAGTAAAGCAATTTGCAGATTTAAGTATGGGTTGGTGTGTAAACTGTCACCGCGAAACCAAAGTACAGTTTAAAGACAATGGTTTCTACAGTATCTATGAAAAATACCATGAAGATTTAAAAAGTGGTAAAATTGATAGCGCCAAAGGCATTACAGTAGAAAAAATTGGTGGAACAGAGTGCCAAAAATGTCACTACTAGTCTACTTAAAAGCATAAATAAAAGGGTTTCTAAAATATATAATTCGAAAGATGAAAGTGGTAAAAAAGCTTTCAACTGTTAATCAATAATTATGGAGCAAAAAAAGCACTGGCAAAGTTTTGGAGAGCTGAATCAGTCTGAAGCGTACAATAAAGAGGTGAAAGACGAGTTTAACGAAGATCTTCCCTTTGTTGCCGATGAAGAAAAAAGTTTTCTTGATGCAAAAGCACCTCGTAGAGATTTCTTGAAATATTTAGGATTTAGTACTGCTGCCGCTGCCGCTGCAGCAAGTTGCGAAATGCCAATTAAAAAGGCAATTCCTTTTGCCAATAAACCGGAGGATGTTGTGCCGGGTATTGCAAAATACTATGCAACTACTTATGTGCAAGACGGAGATGCTGTTAGCATTATTGCCAAAGTGCGCGACGGTCGCCCTATTAAAATAGAAGGAAATGATTTAAGTCCAATAACCAAAGGTGGCACCTCTGCAAGAGTACAGGCTGCAGTATTGGATTTATACGACACTTCACGTTTACGTTTCCCTACAATTGAAGGTAAAGAAGTAACTTTTGAAGCCGCAGATAAAGCAATTGCTGCTGCTATTACTGGTACTGTAGTAGTATTAACCAGCACAATTGTTTCTCCATCTACACAAGCTATCATCAATCAATTATTAGCTAAATATCCAGGAAGCAAACACGTAACTTACGATGCAGTTTCATACAGCGGCATATTACAAGCCAATGAAGCTACTTATGGCGTTCGTGCTATTCCTTCTTATCGCTTCGATAATGCAAAAGCAATTGTTAGCTTAGGTGCCGATTTCTTAGGTACTTGGTTAAGTCCGGTTGAATTTGCTAAACAATACGCTGCCGGTAAAAAAATCGACGAGAAGAATCCGGAAATGAGCAAGCACATTCATTTTGAAAGCGTTGCTTCTCTCACAGGTTCTAATGCCGATGAAAAATATTTACACCGTCCGTCTGAAACCGGTGCTATTGCTGCCGCTTTATTAAGTGCAGTTAATGGTCAGGCTATCTCCGGAATTAATGATGCCAAGTTAAAAGCTGGTATCGAAAAAGCTGCCAAAGCACTTACAGCGCACAAAGGAGCTGCTTTAGTAGTTGCAGGTAGCAATGATGTGAATATTCAAATCATTGTAAATGCTATTAACAATGCAATCGGTGCTAGTGGTACTACCATCAACTGGGCCGAAACAAACAATACCCGTAAAGGCAACGACGCTGATTTCGCTAAATTAGTAGATGAAATGAATGCCGGCACTATCGGTACTTTATTGATTCACGGTGCAAATCCTGTTTACACTTGGCATGATGCAGAGAAAGTTAAGACAGGCTTGAAAAAAGTAAAAACATTGGTTTCATTCGCTCCTAAAGTAGATGAAACTGCCGATTTATGTAAGTTTGTTCTTCCTGATAATCATTTCTTGGAAAGCTGGGGCGATGCAGAAGCAAAATCTGGTCATATCTCTTTCTTACAACCTACTATATCTCCTTTATTCAAAACTCGTCAATGGCAAGATAGCTTATTGAAATTAGCTGGTTCTAGCGACGACTATTTGGCCTACCTAAAAAACTTTTGGGGTGCTAAATTAGGTGGTGTTGCAGGTTGGGATAAAGCTTTACAAGATGGAGTTTTCACTACAGCTACTGGTGCTGTGAGTGGTGGTAATTTTAACGGCGCTGTTGTTACAGGAGCTGTTGCTGCCGCTACCGCTGCTAAGAAAACCGGAAAAACAGAATTAGTATTATACCAAAAAGTAGGTATCGGTGCCGGTCAAGGTACTTCAAATCCTTGGTTGCAAGAATTACCAGATCCGGTTACTCGTGCAACATGGGACAACTACGTTATTGTTTCTCCTGCAATGGCTAAAACATTGTTGGATATAGATTTAAATAATGGTGGACAAGCAGATGCTTACGAAGTAAATCCACCCAAAAAAGTAGTAAAAGTTACAGTAGATGGTAAAACCATTGAACTTCCTGCTCTAATTATTCCTGGTACAGATGCCAATACAATCGGTATTGCTGTTGGTTATGGTCGCAGCGAAAAATTAGGTAAAGCAGCTGCCGGTGTAGGTAAAAATGCATTTGCATTGGCTTGCACAAATGGCTCAACTGTTAGTTATACTTGTGCTGATGTGACTGTTGTTGCAACTGGCGAAAAATATCCAGTAGCATTAACTCAAACACATAGCCGTTACGATACTGCTCAAGGTAATCGTACCGAAGTAATGAAGGAATTAACCTTAGCCGAATACAAACATAAGCCAACTGAAATTCGTGAAGAACGTGCAGAAGAATTGAGAGGTCAGATCGCCGGTGGCGATAAAATGAACAACGAAGAAGTTCTTGAGAAGTTTGAGGCGAATGGTACCATTTATCCTGTTTATGAAAGACCAGGTATTAAATGGGGCATGAATGTAGACCTTAACACTTGTAACGGTTGTGGCGCTTGCGTAGTAGCTTGTAATGCCGAAAACAACGTTGCTGTAGTGGGTAAGCCCGAAGTGCTTCGTGGTCATGAAATGCATTGGTTAAGAATCGATCGTTACTACAGTGGCGATATGGAAAATCCAAATGTGGTTTTCCAACCGTTAATGTGTCAACATTGCGATAACGCTCCTTGTGAGAATGTTTGTCCAGTTGCCGCCACCAACCATAGCAGTGAAGGCTTAAACCAAATGACTTATAACCGTTGTATCGGTACAAGATATTGTGCAAACAACTGTCCTTATAAAGTACGTCGCTTTAACTGGGCCGATTACACTGGCGCAGACAGCTTTGGTGATAACCAAAGAGGAGAAGTGAACGATGTGGTTTTAGATATGAACGATGATTTAACAAGAATGGTATTAAACCCAGATGTTACTGTACGTTCTAGAGGAGTTATTGAAAAATGTTCATTCTGCGTTCAACGTTTGCAAGAAGGAAAATTACAAGCGAAAAGAGATAGCAGACCATTAGTAGACAGCGATATCAAAGTAGCTTGCCAACAAGCTTGCCCTACCAACGCTATCACTTTTGGAAATGTCAACAGTAAAGAAAGTGCAATTCAAATGGTGCGCAAAGAAAATCCGAACCGTCAGTTTTATGTGTTAGAGCAATTACATGTATTACCAGGCGTTTCTTACTTAGCCAAAGTAAGAAATAGTGAGGAAGAAGCTCACCATGAAGCAGCACATGAAGGCTAGTAACAAGCTTAATTTAATTGGATTAACAGAAATTACGATGGCCGAACGGAAATCGGCCAAAGACCAAAATAAGAAGAGATGCATTTAAAGTACGAATCACAGCTCAGGGAACCATTGGTGTATGGAGATAAAACATACAAACAGGTTACAGAAGACATTGTTCGCCCTATTGAAGCCAAGCCAACCAAATTATGGTACGTAGGTTTTTATATTGCTGTTGCCTTATTAATGTTTGGAGTGTACAGTGTTTATCGTGAGGTAACTTACGGTATCGGACAGTGGAACCTTAATAAAACAGTGGGTTGGGGTTGGGATATCACTAACTTCGTATGGTGGGTTGGTATCGGTCACGCCGGTACATTGATTTCTGCTATCTTATTATTATTCCGTCAGGGTTGGAGAACTGGGGTAAACCGTGCAGCCGAAGCGATGACTATTTTCGCGGTAATGTGTGCTGGTCAGTTTCCTATATTCCATATGGGACGTGTTTGGATGGCTTTCTTCGTATTGCCTTACCCTAACACTCGTGGACCGCTATGGGTTAACTTTAACTCTCCTCTATTATGGGACGTATTTGCAATTTCTACTTATTTCACCGTATCATTATTATTCTGGTACAGTGGTTTAATTCCCGATTTTGCTACAGTTCGTGACAGAGCATTTACTAAATTACGTAAGAAATTATATGGGGTTGCTTCATTTGGCTGGACTGGTTCTACCAAACATTGGCAGCGTCACGAGAGTTTATCTTTGGTTTTGGCAGGCTTAAGTACTCCGTTGGTATTGTCTGTTCATACCATCGTATCTTTTGACTTTGCTACTTCTGTAATTCCCGGTTGGCATACAACCATCTTCCCTCCATACTTTGTTGCGGGTGCAATCTTCTCTGGTTTTGCCATGGTGCAAACCCTCATGATTATTGTTCGTAAAGTATTTGGCATGGAAGATTACGTTACAATTGGGCATATTGAAGCAATGAATAAAGTAATTGTATTAACTGGTTCAATTGTAGGTATTGCTTACTTAACAGAATTGTTCATGGGTTGGTATAGCCAAAATAAATATGAAGGATATACTTTCTGGTATAGTCGTGCTTACTTGTTCAGTCCTTACGGATGGAGCTACTGGGGTATGATGGCTTGTAACGTATTGAGCCCTCAAATTTTCTGGTTCCGCAAAATGAGAAGAAACATTTTTGTTACTTTCTTCATGAGCATCATCGTGAATATTGGTATGTGGTTCGAGCGTTTTGTAATCATCGTTACTTCATTGTACCGCGATTACTTACCATCTAGCTGGTCAGTTTATTATAGTCCAACCATTTGGGAAATGGGTTTCTATGCTGGTACATTCGGTTTGTTTTTCACCTGCTTCTTCTTATTTGCTAAATACTTCCCGGTAATTGCAATAGCGGAAATTAAATATGTATTGAAAACAACAGGTGAAGGATATAAGAATCAAATGGCAGGAATTGAAGAACAGCCATTGGAAGATTTTGTGCACCAACATGCACACTAGTCTTCAAGAAATTGAAAGAAGATTTTAGATAGAACGTTGAAATAAATTTTATAAACCAAAATTTCCCTTTAAAGGGATCAAAGGTTATGGCAAAAAAGAAATTCGTAGTAGGCTGTTTTGATGATGAAGCTGCATTGTTTCCGGCAGTAAAAAAGGTTCGTACAGCCGGTTATAAAATACATGACGTGTACACTCCGTTTGCTGTACATGGATTAGATCATGCAATGGGATTAAGAGAAACCAGCTTGCATACTGCAGGATTCATTTATGGTATTACCGGAACATCTACTGCATTAAGTTGTATCAGTTGGATATTCACCAAAGATTGGCCTTTAAATATAGGAGGTAAACCACATTTTGCTTTACCGGCATGGATTCCAATTATGTTTGAATTAACTGTATTATTTGCAGCTGTAGGGATGGTACTTACTTTTTTATATATCTGCCAATTAGGACCGTTTGTAAAAAAACATCACTTTCATGCACGTGCTACCGATGATCTATTTGTAATGGTTATTGAATGTACTGATCAAACCAATGTAGATGATTTACGTGGATTTTTATCGAGCAATGGCGCAATTGAAACCGATTGTCAGATAGCTGAAGAAGGATGGTGGATTGGAAAATATGATAATGATGATATGCCATTCGAAAACAAACAGATTGTAGTTGCATAATAGAATTGAAAATTAGAATTAACAGAATCATGAAGAATACATCAATCATAGCTTGTTTAACTGCAGTAGTCGCTTTAGTGGCTTGTAGTGATGTGAAGCGCACACCGGGTAGTATTTATATGCCCGATATGGCCTATAGCCGTGCATATGAATCTTACAGCGATAATAGTAATCTTGCAGAAAAAGGAATCAACTACAACAACAGACCAGTTGAAGGAACCATTTCTAGAGAAGAAGAAATGCCTTTTCATATAGCGAAAGATTTACCAGGTGATAGCATTAACTATGTAGCTTCTAAGCTAGTAAAAAATCCTTATGATACTTTGTCTGCAACAGATAAAGACGAAGCAGAAAGATTATACCTTATTAACTGCGGAATATGCCACGGAGCTAACTTAAAAGGCAACGGCCCACTTTATAAAGATGGCAATGGCCCTTATCCTGCAAAACCTGCTTCTTTAGTGGGTGATGCAAAGTATGAAGCAATGCCTGCTGGTCAAATGTTCTATTCAGTAACTTATGGTAAAAACTTAATGGGCTCTTACGCATCTCAACTTAGCCGTAAGCAACGTTGGAAAGTAATAGCTTATGTTAAAGCTAAACAACAAGAAGGAAACAAAGCAGCACCTGTAGCAGCAACAGCCACTCCAGCAACTGCACCAGCAAAATAATTTTAAGCAAATCAGTATAACTGAACTAAAAGAGTAACAATGGCATCTTTAAGAACACAATTTGAAGTTCCCGGAAAAATGAAAACCTGGTCCTATGCCCTCATAGGTGTTGGATTGGTTGCATTGGTTTATGGAATGATCACAAAAGGATTTAGTTCCGATGAACATGAGCAAGTTCATTTTTGGGGAACATTGATGTACAATTCTATTTTCTGGACATTAGTATGTAATGCCAGCATGTTCTTTATTAGTGTTACCACTTTGGCTCAGGCCGGTTTCACGCAAACTTTTCGTCGTATACCCGAAGCGATTTCTACTTTAGTACCTATTTTCGGTATTATCACTTTCGCTGTATTAATGTATGTCATATTTAGTCATAACCACCACATTTATCATTGGTTAGATGCGGAAGCTGTGGCTAAAGATCCTGTATTAAAAGGTAAATCAGGTTTTTTAAACCCTACTTTCTTTGTTATATGGACTACCTTAACTATTGCTCTTTGGAGCTTTCTAGGTTGGAGAATCCGTAAGTTAAACAATGAAGCAGATGAAGCTGCTATGAATAATGAAACCGGCGCAAAATTCATTTTACGCGGCACTGTAAGAGCGGCAATGTTTACTGCTTGGTTTGGTTTAACAGTTGGATCAACCATTCCTTGGTTGTGGATGATGAGCATAGATGCGCATTGGTATTCTACCATGTACAGCTGGTATACATTCGTAAGTTCCTTTGTTGCGGGCATGTCCTTAGTTGCTCTTTGGGTAATCTACCTAAAAAACAAAGGCTATTTAGAATTAACAAGTCAAGAGCATTTACATGATATCGGCAAGTTCATGTTCGCATTCTCTATCTTCTGGACTTACCTTTGGTTTTCTCAATACATGCTTATTTGGTATGCCAATATTCCAGAAGAAACCATCTACTTTAAACATCGTGTGCAGGGTGCATACAAAGGAATATTCTTCTTCAATTTAATTGTAAACTTCCTTTGTCCGTTGTTGATATTAATGAAACGTTCTGCAAAAAGAAACTATACCTTGGTAACTTTTATGGCAGTACTAATCATATTTGGCCATTGGGTAGATTTTTATCAAATGGTAATGGGCTCATTAAGCAAAGAACATGTAACTCTAGGTTGGTTAGATTTTGGCATCTTAATTTTCTTTGTAGGTATGATGATTATGTTTGTAAGTAAGGCATTGGCCAGCAAACCATTAATTGCTAAACATCATCCTTATTTAAAAGAAAGTATCATTCACCAGGTTTAATAAATCTGGAATAATAAACAAATTGTTAGTTTAAGTTAATATAGATAGCACTATGACAATGATTTTAATAACCGCGGTAACAGTACTGATATTCTTGGTGATTTTTCAGATTGCCAAAGCTACAGAGTATGTAGGCATTTTGAATGGTGAAGAAAAGAGCCGTAAGGAAACCAATAAAATCAATGGCCTTTTAATGGTAGTATTCCTTGTATTAGGTTTGATTGGTGTTTGGTATTGCAACCACTTACTTTTCAATAAAACACTTTTAGCACACGATGCTGCCAGTGTAGAAGGTGCTCGTGTTGACTCCATGTTATGGGTTACTTTAGCGGTAACCGGAATTGTATTTATTGGAACACAAATTGTATTATTTCTTTTTGCATATAAATACCAGGAACAAGATAATAGAAAAGTTTACTTTTTTGCCCACAGTAATAAGTTAGAATTTATTTGGACCATCATCCCTGCCATTACATTAACTGTATTGGTTGTGATAGGATTACGTAACTGGTATTTATTTACCGGTGAACCTCCAAAAGATGCAATGGTAGTAGAAGTTACCGGAAAACAGTTTGGTTGGATCTTCCGTTATCCGGGTAAAGATGCAGCATTCGGTAAAAAATATTACAAGAACATTGATAATGCCTCAAACTCACTAGGTATTATATGGGAAGACGAATTATCGCATGATGATTTAGTAATGGAACAAACCATGTATTTGGTTAAGGGCAAACCTGTTAAATTGGTTATTGGTTCAAGAGATGTAATTCATGATGTGGGGTTAAGTCATTTTCGTATGAAAATGGACGCTGTACCGGGTATACCTACCACCTTGTGGTTTACACCAAAGTACACTACCAATGAAATGAAAGAAATTACCGGCAATCCTAATTTCCAATATGAAATCAGTTGCGACCAAATGTGCGGTAATGGACACTATTCTATGAAAGGTGTTATTGAAGTATTGGATCAGGAAGAATATGATGCAAAAATGGCGGGTCAAAAACCATATTACTTTGCAGCATTTCCTGATAAAGATCCTTCTAATACAAAACCAATAGTTGCAGATACAGCAAAAGTAGCCGCAACACCTGCAGAAGTATCAACAAAAGTAATTGCTAAAAACTAGAACAACCTTGCAAAAGCAATTGTTTATAAAAATTAAAGTATCAGTGTATGAGTAACGAAGCCGTATTACACGCATCAGTAGGAGCACATCATGAAGCACATGGCGATGAACATCACGAGCATCATCAAGACACCTTCATCACCAAATATGTATTCAGTCAGGATCATAAAATGATTGCTAAACAATTCCTGATTACCGGAATGGTTTGGGCTGTACTTGGAGGTTTAATGAGTGTCCTTTTTCGCTTACAATTAGGATATCCGGAATCAACTTTCCCTTGGTTGCAAGATATTTTGGGCAAATGGGCTGAAGGTGGTAAAATTACACCCGCAGCATATTATGCTTTGGTTACAACTCACGGTACAGTATTGGTATTCTTTGTATTAACTGCTGGTTTGAGTGGAACATTTGCTAACTTCTTAATACCACTTCAAATTGGTGCAAGAGATATGGCTTCTCCGTTTATGAACATGTTGAGCTACTGGTTCTTCTTTGCTGCAAGTATCATCATGCTTTCTTCTATGTTTGTTGAAACTGGCCCTTTTAGTGGTGGATGGACCGCTTATCCTCCTTTAAGTGCATTAGGGGATGCTTCACCGGGTTCTAAATCTGGTATGGATTTATGGATCATTTCCATGGCATTATTTGTAGTTTCTTCATTACTAGGAGGCTTAAACTACATCGCTACTGTATTAAATATGCGTACCAAAGGCATGAGTATGACTAGATTGCCACTAACCATTTGGGCTCTATTCTTTACTGCAGTATTGGGAGTTTTATCATTCCCTGTATTACTTTCAGGTTTCATCTTATTAATATTCGATCGTAATTTTGGTACCAGTTTCTACTTATCTGATATATTTATCAATGGTGTAGGTGCATTACCTAATGAAGGTGGTAGTGCTATTTTATTCCAACACTTATTCTGGTTCTTAGGTCACCCTGAAGTTTATATCATTTTATTGCCTGCAATGGGTATGGTTTCTGAAATCATGTCTGTTAATTCACGCAAACCTATTTTTGGTTATATGGCAATGATTGGTTCATTATTTGCAATTGCTATATTGGCATTCTTAGTTTGGGCACACCACATGTTTGTAACGGGATTAAATCCATTATTGGGATCTGTATTCGTATTACTTACCTTGTTAATTGCTGTACCATCTGCAATTAAGGTATTCAACTGGTTAACCACATTGTGGAGAGGAAATGTTCGTTTCACACCAGGTATGTTATTTGCAATTGGTTTTGTTAGTTTGTTTATTTCAGGTGGATTAACCGGTATTTGGTTAGGTAACTCCGCTTTAGATATCCACTTACACGATACCTACTTTGTAATTGCCCACTTCCATATTGTAATGGGTGTTGCAAGTATGTTCGGAATGTTTGCAGGTATTTACCATTGGTTCCCTAAAATGTATGGTCGATTTATGAATAATACGTTGGCTTACATTCACTTTTGGGTAACAATAGCTGGTGCTTATATGATTTTCTGGCCAATGCACTACCAGGGTTTAGCAGGTATGCCACGTAGATATTATGATTTTAGCGTTTGGGAAAGTTTCAAACAATTCGGCGAATTAAATCAATTCATTAGTCTTGTTGCTATGATTGTATTTGCTGTTCAATTGTTGTTCTTGTTTAATTTCTTCTATTCTATTTTTAAAGGCAGAAGAGTTACTACATTGAATCCTTGGGGTGCTAACACTTTAGAGTGGACTACTCCTATTCGTCCAGGTCATGGAAACTGGGTTGGAGAAATCCCTGAAGTACACCGTTGGGCTTATGATTATGGAAAAGATGGAAAAGAATTCATCTCACAAGACACACCAATTGGAGCCGACGAAAGTCATCATTAATTGAATTACACTGAATCTTCATCTGAAATTCAGTAGAAATATTTCAATGCTCCCGAACTACGGGAGCATTGTTTTTAAAAGCAGGCTAGCGAATGACGAATCAACCAGAAAATATAAACAACACATCTTCTTCACTGTATAACAGCCTGAAGGACTATTTTCTGTTGATTAAGTTTACACTTAGCTTTACGGTAGTTTTTTCTTGTGTTATTTGTTATTTGCTCGCACCCAATGTAGTTGAATATGATTTAATAACTATTTTATTACTGTTTTTGGCAGGTATGTTGGTTACAGGGAGTGCAAATGCAATCAATCAAGCAGTAGAAAAAGACACAGATGCTATGATGAAAAGAACTTCATCACGTCCCGTAGCTGCTGGAAGAATGACCCAAGAACATGCACTAACTTTTGCTGCTATTACTGGCTTGATAGGTATATTTATGATGGGTTGGTTTTTTAAAGGTGACGACAATAGCTTTAATTGGAATGCAGCTTTGTTGTCGGCATTCAGCCTCTTTTTATATGCATTCATCTATACCCCGCTTAAAAAAATAAATTCTATTTCCATTTTAATAGGTGGTTTTCCAGGCGCTTTACCTTGTTTAATTGGCTGGGTTGCAGCTACTAACATGCTAAATCCTTTTGGACACATTTCTGTTAATGGAAAAGAATTTTCTAATGCAGGCGGCTGGATATTGTTTGGTATGCAATTTTTATGGCAGTTTCCTCATTTTTGGGCGATTGCATGGGTAGCACATACCGATTATACTAAGGCCGGCTTTAAATTACTTCCTGCTGATAAAGGGCCAACAAAATTTACCGCAATACAAACCATCATGTACTCGGTATTGATGATTCCCATGGGCATATTGCCTTATTATTTTAATCTTACCGGAAGTGTAAGCTTATGGATCATATTGCTTTGTAACTTATTTATGGTGATGCAAAGCATACGATTATACAGAGAGATGGATGTTAAAGCAGCGAGAAGAGTAATGTTTAGCAGTTATATTTATCTACCAATAGTACTATTAGCATTATTGGCAGATAAAAATTAATAAATTAACTTTTATTACCAATTTAAATGAGTGAAAATGAACAGCGAGATTGACAAAAAACCACAAGCAATTCACCCCCATAAATTCACCCTATGGGTAGCAATGGGCAGTATTGTAATGATGTTTGCCGGATTAACCAGTGCTTATATTGTAAAGAAAAACCAAAGTAGTTGGCTAGAATTTAGTTTGCCCATTGTTTTTTGGTATTCAACGGGTGTTATTTTACTGAGTAGTGCAACCATTCAGCTGGCAGCTAAATCATTTAAAGCCCGCGAAATGAGGCGTTATAGAACACTTATTACCATTACAGCTTTATTAGGACTTACATTCCTTGCTTTGCAAGTGTGGGGATTTGTGAACTTAGAACAAAACAATATTGCATTAACCGGAAGTAAAAGCAATTCTGCCGCTTCTTTCCTGTTGGTTATCACCGGATTGCATATGTTACATGTGCTGGGAGGTGTAATAGCAATTTTAATTATTTTTGCCCGTGCTTATGTCGGTAGGGTTAAAAATTACAGTAGTTTGCCAATAGAAATGGCCGCTACTTACTGGCATTTTGTAGATGTACTTTGGATTTATTTATTCATATTTTACAATTGGATAGGATAGTTAAGAAAAAGTTGCATTTTATGCATACTTTTTCGTTTCTAGCCAATACTTTTGTAATCGAAATTTGAGACTAACATGGCAACAACAGCAACAGCAACCACCACCAAATTATGGGGTGGAGGTAAAAGCCCCTTTAACGTAGAATACGGTAAAGTAATGATGTGGTATTTCCTTATGAGTGACGCATTTACTTTTGGCGCTTTCCTAATATCTTATGGCACCATTCGTTTTTCTACTAATGGATGGCCTGACCCAAATGAAGTGTTTAGAAGCTTTCCTTTTGCACCCGAAGGTGTGCACGCACCATTGGTATTCGTAAGTATCATGACGTTTATTTTGATCATTAGCTCTGTAACAATGGTTTTAGCTGTACAGGCTGGTCATAATATGGATAAAAAAAGAGTAGTTAAAAACCTAATTTGGACGATTATTGGTGGTGCAGCTTTCCTTGGCTGCCAAGCTTGGGAGTGGAATCACCTACACCATGAAGGTGCTTGGTGGGGAAGTAATCCTTTCCTTAACCATGATGGAACTGCTTCTTCAACCAATTTTACCAACTACTTCTTTACTATTACCGGTTTCCACGGTTTCCACGTATTTTCTGGTGTAATTATTAATATCATAATGTTGATAATGACTTTAACAGATAAATTTGAACAAAGAGGCCATTACCTAATGATTGAAAAAGCAGGTCTTTATTGGCACTTTGTAGATTTAGTATGGGTATTTGTATTTACTTGCTTCTACCTTATTTAATCATTATCCTATAAACAAATTAAAAAGATATTTATGGAACATACAGCAGAACACCATGAACATGCAGGTGGTGGTACCAAAGAAATTATAAAAGTTACTGTAATTTTAACTGTTTTAACTATAGTTGAATTGATTCTTGGATTTTGGATGATTGGTATTCCATTGGAAAATCAAGCATTAAGGTTAGGTATTAAAGGAACCATTGTTATTTTAATGATGGCCAAAGCATTCTATATTGTTGCTTATTTCATGCACTTAAAACACGAGTTAAAGAACTTAATCATGACGATTGTAGTTCCTTTGGCACTATTTATTTGGTTTATTACTGCGTTCTTGTATGACGGAAATTCATTCAGAAATCTACGCAATACTTACGACCCTCACTTTAAAGAACAAAGCACTATTAAAGTAGAGAAAAAAGAGCATGGTACTTCAGAAAAGCATGAAGCAGCTCCTGAGAAAGAACATGCTACACACTAATTAACAATTTTCATTGAAATCTGTTATTATATAAACCATCGCTTTATGGCGATGGTTTTTTTATAGATCTATAGTTAAATTATGAACAAAAAATCAATCCTAGGGTTGTTAATTGCAGTAGTTATCCCGCTGTTTTGTTATTTATGGCTTAAAACCGCCAGTGAACACGCAGTAGACATGCCTCGTAAATACCTATTAGATACTGTTATTAGTAAAACAGTGAAGGGTAAACAAATTAACGACAGTATTTGGCATAAAACAGCCAATATTGAGTTGGTAAACCAATTGGGTGATACCGTTCACCTTTTCGACAAAACAGGCAGGATAATAGTAGCTGATTTCTTTTTTACCAGTTGTAGAAGTATTTGTCCGCGTTTAACCAATAACATGGTTAAACTGCAGCAATCTTTTAAAAAAGGAGGTAATGTTCGAAATAAAATAGATACATCTATTGTACAGTTTATTTCATTCACCGTAGATCCTGATAATGATTCAGTTTCTGTATTGAAAAATTATGCAGATAGAGTTGGTGCAGTACATGACAATTGGTGGATGCTAACAGGTAACAAAAAAAGTATTTATGATTTTGCTTTTACTGAAGTGAAAGTAGATAAATATGCCGATGAACCAATTAGTCCGGATTTTGTGCATACCAATCGCTTTATTTTAATCGATAAAGATCATATTGTTAGAGGATATTATAATGGGTTAGATGCTACAAGCATGAATAAACTATCTAAAGACATTGGTTTATTGATGTTAGAAAAAGATGTAAATAAGAAAGGAGGAATATTTAGGGAAATCCTTGATTTAAGCTGGCTTTGGTTGATCATTATATCTGCCATTATATTTTTTATGGTATATATGAAAGGAAGAAGAAAAATCAACGGGTAGCAAATTCAAAATTCAAAATTAAAAAGTCAAAATATATTTAATCATTCATAATCGATTAATCATCGATGGGTCGATTATTTTTTAAAAACAATACATATGTTACCTGCAAGTTTTCAAAAGAACGACAAAAAAGCCAATTGGCTAATTGGGATTTTTTCAGTGGTAGTTTTTTCAGTGGTGGTATTATTGGGAAAATTCAAATTAACAGTAGACCTTGGATTCAACGTGCATATTTTTGCAACAGCCAATGCTGTTATTAATTCAATAATTGCAGTATTACTTATTGCAGCTTTGGTAGTAGTAAAGAAAGGCAACTATCTGTTACATAAAAAAATAATGATGGGCGCATTGGTGCTTTCTATATTATTCCTTGTTTCATATATTGCTCATCATTTATTGGCAGGCGAAGCTAAGTTTGGCGATGCAGACCACAATGGTATATTGAGTGAAGAAGAAATAGCTACTGTAGGTGCATTACGATATGTGTATTTAGTCATATTATCTACACATATCATTTTAGCTGCTGTTATTTTGCCATTTATTTTATTTACTGCATATCGCGCGTTAACTGCCGAATTTCCTCAACACAAAAAATTAGCTAAAATCACTTGGCCATTATGGTTATATGTTGCTGTTACTGGTCCTATTGTATATTGGATGATATGTCCATTTTATCAATAAGGCATTGTTAGTTAAAGCTGCAATATCAAATAATTGATGCGATATAAAAGAATAGGCATAGGCTTTTGCAATAAAGCTGTTGCCTATTCTTATTTTGAATGAGCCGTAAGATCAATTTGATGATTAGGCTTTTTTAGAAAGCATCATTAATTCGTTCGCCTGAATTTCGGTTATATAACGTTTTACGCCTTGCTTATCGGTGTAATTACGGTTAACCAATTTCCCTTCAATAATTACTTCTGTACCTTTTAGTAAATATTTTTCAGCAACATCAGCAAGTTTACCCCATGCAACAATATTGTGCCATTGAGTTTCGGTAACTTTTTCTCCGTCGCTGTTAAAGTAAACTTCATTAGTAGCCAAATTAAGGTGTGCTACTTTTTTATCTTCCCCAAATTTTTTTACATCTGGGTCTTGGCCGAGATTGCCAATTAATAACACCTTGTTTCTTAATCCATTCATGTTGAATCAAATTTAATATTAGGAATAGTGACAGTAGTACTGTCTTTTACCCTACAAATTTGTACAACTAATTATTGTTGATGATGATAATAAACGTGTACATGCGTTTGTAAACGTTTAGATTTTTATCGCCTAATACAATTTCTAATACACAAAAAATAACTAATAAATTCACTAATTAATTTGATAATGCAATTTCAAATAAACTAACAGTTGCATTTTTATAATGCGCAGGTAATGCATCAGTATTTTTTAATGTATAAAGACCTAAAAAGCTAAAGCCACATTGTTGATAATAATTAATAAGACCAGTGTTTTCACCTACAGTATCTAAACGAATAAAATATTTATTGTTTTCTGTAGCATAAATTCTTGCCCATTGTACAATTGCTTCAACCAAATTTTGTCCCCTGAAAAGCGGGTTAGTTGCAATGCGGTGGATATAAATTGCGGGATCTATATTCCGCTCTTCCCAAATTTGTGGATCATTAAATGTTATAGTCCAAATACAGGCAACTTGATGATCAATAATAATTTTCCATTGTCTTTGCTCTTCAATTGCTGTTTCAATTAAAGCCGTATCAAATTCAGGCCAGCGCACTGCATGCTTCAATTGTTGAAATGCTCTTGCATTGCCATATAATTGTTTAATTGTGTCGATATCGTTGACTGAACTGTTTTGTATAATCATGATAAGTGAAGCTATCGGTTAATAAAATCTAAATTAATGACGTCTTAAAAAAACATAGAAAATCCCGACCCGTTTTTAGTTATTAACTTTTCCTTATCCTTAAATTTATTTATTTCTAATTCAAGATATTTAGCATATTGACCTAGCATAAAATCCTCAAAGGGTTGAATTGAATTTTCCTTTCGTGAGTTATCTAATGCATTATAATAATCCCTTTTATCTTCTGAAAAAACAATTGCTAATGGTAAATTATTTTGTAACTGAATGTAGTTCATCAGTAATCGACTGGTTCGGCCAATTCCATCATAAAATGGGTGAATACTTACTAAATCATAGTGTGCTGCAAATGAAATTAATAATCGATCTTGCTTTAAAGTAAATTCAGCTAAATTATCGGCTAACTTTTTTACGAAATCAGCAAGATACGTTTCTACCTTATTATAGCTTGGAAAATAATGACCACCTGCTGATACATTTTCTTTTCTAAATTCACCCTTACTTGCGTCCACATTTCCCAAGGGTGTATTATATGCACCCCCCGATTGTTTCATTACATGCGCATTTATTTGTTGAATAAAACCAACATGGATGGGTGAATTTGTTTTTACGGTTTCTATTATAAACTTTAATGCATTATAATGATCAATTACCATTAGCGAATGAATGAGCGGTCGATTATTGGGAGTCAAACCTTCATCTAATAATAGTCTTGTTTCATTTTCAGTTAATGTACTTCCTTCAATTCTTGTAGAGTGGTGGGTAATAGAAAATTCATTGAATTTATTGTAATCAATAATATCATGAAGGTGCAATGCCTCATATTCATTTAATAAATTTTCGACTGTACGTTTCATGTTTATTTTTTTGTCTTTTGACTTTGACTTTTAATGGTCAATTGAAATACAGCTGATAAACATATCGCTTAGTATACATGCCTTGTTTATTGCTAATTTCATTATTTGAATAATGCAAAATCTTACTCAAATATAAATTATAATTCATTTAATGAACTTACAATGCGAGTAGATTTCACTTTTATCCGTAAGATCATTTTATAACTGGTAAGATAAATGATCCGAAAAAGGGTGTTTTAACCTATTAATACAGGTATAAATACTCTTGCGTTTTTAGTTGCTTCAATTTATTTTGCTATTCATTTAATGCGCAAAATTACTAGTAAATGGAAACAACAAAAATTTGTATGTACTGTGCTAAAAGATTATCGGGTAGGGCAGATAAAAAATTTTGTAACAGTTATTGCCGAAGTACTCATCACAACGATTTGTTGGGTAATAAAACCAACTATATGCGACAGATTAATTATCTACTTCAAAAAAACAGAAGGATTTTAGCAACAGTTTTTGCGACAGTTGAAAATAAAAAAGCTGTACCTGTTAATGAGTTATACCTGAAAGGATTCAGCGTTAACCATTTTACCCATCAACTTAAAACAAGTAAGGAAAATCATTACATATACTGTTACGATTATGGATACAAAATGGTAGGGAAAAGCCATGTATTAATTGTACAAGATTGCAATTAATACATGGCTTTTCGTTAGTGGAATATTCATTTAGAAATATACAATTGGTTGAAACTTAAGCAAAAGGTGATTTTACAACTTTGGCTTTTACTAAAGAATTTCTAATGTCTATATAAATTTCGCTATCTAAATGTGCATGTGCAACAGCTACATAGCCCAATCCGATGGCTTTATTCAATGTGGGTGCTTGTGTGCCGCTGGTTACCTTGCCGATGGTATTACCAGATGCGTCTTTAATTAAATAATCGTGGCGGGGAATACCTCTTTCCAACATTTCAAAACCAACTAGTTTGCGTTGAACACCTGCTGCTTTTTGTTTTTCAAGAATATCTTTAGCTGTAAAGTCTTTAGTGAATTTAGTGATCCATCCCAACCCTCCTTCCAACGGAGAAGTAGTATCATCAATATCATTACCATACAAGCAGTAACCCATTTCTAAACGCAGGGTATCTCTTGCTCCTAATCCAATAGGTTTAATTCCGCTGGAGGCACCAGCTTCAAAAATCGCATCCCAAATTTTATCAGCAGCACCATTTGCGTCTTCAAAATAAATTTCTACACCACCCGAGCCTGTATAACCGGTGGCACTGATTATTACATTGTCTACACCGGCAAAATTACCTCTTACAAAAGTGTAGTATTTGAGGTTCATAATGTCTTTATCTACCAATGGTTGTAATATTTTACAAGCATTAGGCCCTTGAATTGCTAACAAGCAGGTTTTTGCACTGATATTATGCATTTCAACACCCTGCGTATTGTGCTTGGTTACCCAGTTCCAATCCTTCTCAATATTAGACGCATTCACCACTAACATATATACTTTATGTTGCTCAATACAATACACAATTAAATCGTCTACAATGCCACCGGTTTCATTCGGAAAGCAGCTGTATTGTGCTTGACCGTCTGCTAATTTAGCTGCATCATTGGAGGTAACCCGTTGAATAAGATCTAATGCATGTTCACCTTTTAGTATAAACTCCCCCATGTGGCTAACATCAAATACTCCGGCATTGTTTCGAACAGCTGCATGCTCATCATTGATACCGGTATAACTAATGGGCATATTGTAGCCGGCAAATTCAGCCATTTTAGCGCCAAGTGCAATGTGTTTATGAGTGAAGGGGGTATTTTGCATAATTGTATTTTTCGTACGCAAAAGTAGGCTTTACTGAATAATAAAGCAAGGGCCTCATTGAATTACAAAATGAGGCCCTTCTATTTAAACCAAATGCAGCATAGTAACTATCATTACTAAATCATTGCAGCGACTGTATAGATAATAACGACATATTTGAACCAAGTGTTAGTGCATCAACTGCTTCTTCTATTTCAATTATTTTAAGGTTACTAACTGAGCTTTTTTTTGTTGGATGAATGAGGGTAACTTTTTGATTTTTAATAACACCCGTATCAAGTGATTTGTCTAATTCCTTTTTTAGTTCATCCATTTCTTTTTTCTTGCGCTCATATTCTTCCTTTAGTTCTTCCTTGCTTTTTCTGTATTCTTCCATTTTTTCATTTAGATTGGAATTGTCTTCCCTTAATCGATTGGAACGTTCCAACCCTCCAGCAGTCATTATGTATTCAATATTAGCATTGAATCCTCTAAAATCATTCCCATCCCAATCCTCATCCTCCCAATCAAAATCATGTTTATTTTGTTTAATATTTATCCAGTTAAGTCTTCGATCTACTGTTTCATCGAATTCAATTTTTTTACCAATTGGTACAAGGATAGTAACAATAACTCCTTGGTTTCTGAATTTACTGGTTTTGGGTAAATCGAGACCTCTGTTTAAGTATATAATGCTGTCTGTTTGAAGCAAACCATAATTCATTTGTGCTACATTTTTCAATGCTGTTTCTTCATCTATTCCATAACTTAATTTATTGTATGAAATGTGGTAATTGGCATCATTACTTTTTGCGACTCTCAAATTAATGTTATTAAAAGAAATACTATCGTTATCAATATTTATTAAGCGATCAATTTTAATCCAACTTCCAACAGTATGCACTTTAACATCTGCTACAGTTACAATCAATTTATTGGTACTGGGCTGTGTAATACTTATATCTTTTTTATCTTTTGCTTTTGCATTAAAGTTTCTAGAAAACAAAGCTATTAATACGATAATACTCCCCCAACCAAGGGTCCATAATCCGGCAAAAGCCCAACGAAGAATATTGTTTTGCGATTTAACGCCCATAATTCTTCTGATAATCCATATAACAATACCCAGGATAGGCACAAGTAAAAATAATATTAAAGAAGACCATGCCAATGTGTTTTGCCAAAATCCCTCCAAGAAAAAATCCTTTAAAGGAAAGGCACCAATACTAGCTATCATTACTGCCAATAACGATACTAAAAGTGCAAATCCAATAATTCCGGCAATGAATAAGAAGAAAGCTTTAAACAAAATGCCTATGGCGTTGAGGAGTTTGCTGCCATTGCTTCTAGAAAAATTACTTGCTTCAGTGCCAAATTCTTTGCCCTTAGCGCTAATAGTATCACCAAATTCGATGCCCATTTCTTTTGCTTTTTGAGAAAATTCTGCTCCCCACTTTTCTGTTTTAGTTTTAAAACTACCTAAATCATCTTGAATGGTATTTTTGATGGAGTTTAAATCAACTTTTTTTCCGCGCATCGCTAATTTTTCAGAAGCCGATTTTGCTTCGGGTATTACTGCCCATAAAACTGCATAGATAATAAATAAAGTTCCGCCGAAAGAACCAAACATATACCCGGGGAACGGATTTACATGAAACCAAAACGCAGTTCTAAAAATGGAGGAAATAATTCCTGTTACCAGTGGCAATGCGAATATTAATCGAGGAATCCAAACAGCAATATTGAAATAGGCTGCAATTCCGCTGGCAACGCCCGCCAACACTTTTTCATCGGGATTCCGGTATAATCGATTAGTAGTAGATGCATACTTCAATGGACGGGCTGGTAAAATTATCCATAATAAAATGTATAATAATATTCCGGCGCCACCACTAAAAGTAAATACTACAAAAATGACGCGCATTATTGAAGGATCTATTTTGAAGTAAGCAGCTAAACCTCCGCAAACACCGCCCAATATTTTTTCGTTGATATCTCTGTATAAACTACCTCTAGAATGCGGTGTGCTATGTTCATTATTAGTTGAGTTGCTATATTGATTGCCAGCATAGCTAGTAGTTGAGTTTACTTCTTCATTATCGAAATCTTCTGGACGGCCCATACCTGCTATAATACTTTCAACATCATCATCGGTAATGCAAGTGCTTCCATTTTTTAGGCGTTCACTAAATAGTTCGGCAATTCTGCTTTCTATATCATTAATGATTTCATCTTTACCTTCTTCGTTGGCAAAGAAATTTCGAAGACTTTCTACATATTGCTTTAGCACATCGTAGGCAGATTCTTCAATTGGAGTAACTCTGCCTTGGAAGTTGATGTTAATTACCTTCTTCATTTGTACTATTGTTTTCAGGGTTAATATTATTGTTTGTTGGTGTTGAACTTTGCGTTAGTATTTGAACTGCATCGGCTAATTCTTGCCAGGTTTTTTGTAGTTCATTGTAAAACGCCAGTCCTTTTTCGGTCATTATAAAATATTTACGAGGGGGGCCGCTGTTACTTTCTACCCATCTGTACGATAATAGTTCGGCATTTTTTAATCTGGTAAGAAGCGGATAAAGTGTGCCCTCTAAAATGTGCAGGTTGGCAGACTTCATTTTTTCTACCAAATCACTTGGGTATACTTCACCTTGCCGTATTATAGAGAGGATACAAAACTCTAATACCCCCTTCCGCATCTGACTTTGTGTATTTTGAATATCCATAACTAGAATTTATGTATGAAATAATTTAACAGCGCAAACATACAATTATTTTAGTACTATGCAACACATAGTACTAAGTTTATTTTAGTAATAAATGATAACTAGATGTGATATTTTAATCAACATATTGAAAATCAATATGTTGTGTTGTTTTGGTAAATAGCTTGAAATGATGAATGGTGGTAGAAATAAATAAATGGTGAATAATTCTGTAAACCTTACTTTTTGTCTTGACACAAAAAGTAACAAAAAAGTCAAGTCGCATCGAAGGCATTTGGCGGTTGGCATATGTTTCGTTTCATTGTATGATATGTAACCGCCACCACCAAAATCCTGCACTCCAGTCTTTGTTTTCAACCCGACCATCAGTATTCATTCAACACTATTATTTAAATTCATCCCTATATTCCTTTGGGTTGAAATCTGCATCCATTCCGTTTGGTTTTTGGTTAATGCTGCCGATGCGCCACCAAAACCGGGATGTTTAGTGCAATTCGTAACAATTAAAATCAACAACTAATTATCCAAATAAGTCTAAGTTCAAATGCTTGCAATAAAAATTCATTCAGCATTACAATACTTATTTTACAGGGGGCGCGTGGGAACTGCCTACAGCGAAAAGAAAGGAATCGAATTCGCCCCCTTTAATTTAAACATTTTCCTGCTCTTTATTGGCTTGAAATCTGCATTCATTCCGTTTGGTTTTGGTTAATGCTGACGATGCGCTGCCCATCCTACATAATTTGTTTAAATATCATGCAGTTTATAACTAAATATTTTAGAAGGGTGCTAGGGAAGATTAGACGCGCGGAGCGATCGGGCTAATCTTGATTTTTTTGTTACTTTTTTTATCAAGTGGAACATCCCGACTTTACGGGGAAAAAAAGTAAAGAATATTAAAGTATAATAGATTTTATAATCAATTAATTTATTTTATCGTTTTTATACGATGAATCTATTTTCTTGCCTATCTTTACTTATCGTATAAAAACGATAAGTATATGGCAAGTCCTAAATTAAATGAGTTTATTGAAGACGAACAAGTATTGGCTGCATTTGCCAAAGCTTTGTCGCACCCGGCACGTATTGCCATATTAAAAGTATTGGCACAAAAAAATGAATGCATTTGTGGTGAAATTGTGGAAGTGCTTCCATTAGCGCAGTCTACCGTATCTCAACACCTTAAAGAATTAAAAGATGCTGATTTAATTAAAGGAGCAGTAGAAGGGCCGAGAAGTTGCTATTGCATCAATTGGGATGCTTTTGATGCATTTAATCTATCCTTCAATCATTTATTTAATCATTTAAAAGACCAACAAAATAATACATGTTGTTAATGCTGGTTTTAAAAACAATAAATCAAACGAATAAAATCCCGAAGGGGTGAAATAAATATATCTCAACAATAAAAAATCATATTATGAAAAATGAAGCAGCTTTAAAAGAATTGGTAAAAGAAAAATACGCCGCCATTGCAGAACAAACCATTGAACAAAATTTATCTTCTTGTTGTGGGGCAGGCGGATGCTCTACCGAAGTGTATAATATCATGAGTGATGATTATACTACCATGCAGGGCTATAATGCAGATGCCGATTTGGGATTAGGATGTGGCTTACCTACACAGTTTGCTAAAATAAAGGCAGGCGATACGGTGGTTGATTTAGGCAGTGGAGCCGGTAACGATTGTTTTGTTGCCAGAGCGCAGACTGGAGAAACAGGTAAGGTTATTGGTATTGATTTTACTCCTGCTATGATTGAAAAGGCCAAAGCCAATGCGGCTAAATTAGGGTTTAGCAATATACAATTTAGAGAGGGTGATATTGAGAACATGCCCCTGGCAGCTAATGTAGCTGATGTAGTGGTGAGTAATTGCGTATTGAATTTGGTACCCAATAAAGATGGTGTTTTCAAAGAGATTTACAGAGTGCTAAAACCCGGTGGTCATTTTAGTATTTCAGATGTTGTATTAGTCGGAAAGTTACCGGAGGCTTTACAGAAAGATGCTGAAATGTATGCAGGTTGCGTATCTGGTGCTATACAGAAAGAAGTGTACATGGAATTGATTCATCACAATGGCTTCGAACAAATTACCATTCAAAAAGAAAAAGCCATTGTTATTCCGGATGATATTTTGCGTAATTATTTGAATGAAAAAGACTTGAATGATTTTAAAAGTGGTCAGACCGGTATTTTTAGTATCACTGTATTTGCGCGTAAACCAATTATTGAAACCTGCTGTACACCGGGTGGTGGATGTTGCTAAAACAACTGAAAAGATGACCACACAAAATGTACCAGTAATATTTGCTTCGGTTCAACACTTTCTTCAAGCTTGTGAAAAAGAAATATCCAACATACCGCAAGAAAGGAATGAACTGTTAAAAACATTGGCATTGCATATTCAGCAGCAATTGGCTAAGGAATCAACCATTTCTTTAACATTTATCTGTACCCATAATTCTCGCAGAAGTCATTTTGCGCAAATATGGGCGCAAGTGGCTGCCGCTTATTATGGATTGCAAAATATTGTTTGTTATTCTGGTGGAACAGAAGTTACAGCCTTTAACCTCAATGCTGTAAAGGCTTTGCAAACAGCAGGTTTAATAATAACCGGTGCATCAGCAGAAAGCAATACACATTATTCGGTACAATATAGTGCCGTACATCCTGCCATTGAAGCATTTTCTAAAAAATATGCCGATGCGCCCAATCCATCTTCCGACTACACGGCTGTATTAACTTGTTCGGAGGCTGACGAAGCTTGTCCGGTTGTATTTGGTGCAAATGCCCGATTTAAAATAACATTTGAAGATCCTAAAAAATCAGACGGCACGCCCGAACAGGATGCGGTTTATCTAAACCGATGCAAACAAATTGCGACTGAAATGTTGTACGTATTTCAATTGGTAAGTATCAATTAGTTGATACTTTAAATTACCACCAATTCATAAAACAATTCCGGCTGCAAATATTTATTAGCTAAGTCCTGTAATTCATTGGCGCCGGTTGTTTTAATGGTTTCTATGCTGGAATAAAAGAAATTTTCATCTAACCCATTTAGTACATAATTTTTCCAACGAGCTATAAGTTGAAAAGGACCATCTAAATCGCCCAATACAGAACCAATCATATAGTTGCGAACCAAACTCAATTCTTCCTCTTCAATCTTTTCATTTCGAAGTAGCTCCATTTCTTTATATACTTCTACAATAGTGGCTTCACAAACATCTCTGCCGGCTTCGGTGCTTATCATCCAGGCGCTATTGTGAATATGATTTTGCACGTAGCTATGTATGCCGTAGGTATAGCCTTTGTCTTCCCGTATATTACTCATTAAACGAGAACCAAAAAATCCGCCAAAAATATTATTCAACACCTGTACTTTTTGAAAGTCGGGGTGGTGTCTGTTTGGAAATGGTTGAGCAATTCTTATTGCACCTTGAACCCCTTCTTTGTCGTTAACAACCTGGTATTTTTTTTGCGCGGCAGGTTGTAAAGGATGTTCAATAGAAAGTGTAGGCTTTTGTTGCAATGGAAGTGCACCAAAAATTTTGTTTAGTTCAGCAGATAAATTAGTGGGTACTTTGCCGGCGGTAAAAATGGTGCAATTACCTTCTTTGTAGAATTGTTGGTAGAAAGCTACTAATTCTGCTCTGTTTAAACTTATATAGTCGCTGGCAGTAGTGTATTTACCATACGGATGATTGATGCCAAATACATATTCATCAATTAACCGATTGGCAACAAAATCACATTTCTTTAAACTTACTTCTAAGCGTTGTTGTTGATTTTGTTGGTATGTTTTTAACTCTTCTTCAGGGAATATAGATTCAGTAATGATTTCAGCTACAATGGGCAATAATTCATGTACATGTTTACTAAGGCAGTGTAAAGTAATAGTGGCCGTTTCATTGTAACAACTTCTATTTAAATAAGCACCATAAAAATCAATGTATTCGTTAATTTCAAAAGCGGTTTTATGTTGCGTGCCATTTTTTAACATATAGTTGGTAGTGGCTGCAACAATGTTTTTCTGTTCAAACCAATTACCTGCATCAAATACCCATTCAATCATCAGTACTTCTTGTGATCCGGCATTAATACTGTATACAGGAATATTATTATCGAGTTGGTAATGATCGCATTTTTTCAATTGCAAATCGAAACGAACTGCATCAGTAATAGGAGGCGTAATTTTTCTATTGAGACTCATTGATTTAGTTTTGGTCATTTACTTTGCGTGATAGTAAATGGTGTTGCTGTTGGTTTCGCGTAAAATATTGTTGCTGTATTGTTGTAAATCTTCCGGTGTAATTGCCTGGTATTTATTGAATTCTGTATTCATAAGGTTGGCATCACCCAATAATTCATACATAGCAATACTGCTGGCTCTACTCATGATACTCATGTCTTCAAATGCAATAACACTTTCTGTTTTATTGATTACTTTTTGTAACTCTTTTTCAGACACTTGAATTTGCTGTATTTTTTCTATTTCTTCGGTTATGGCTTTTTCTGCTTGTTCCATGGTAATTCCTTTTACCAATTTTCCTTCAATGGTAAACAGGCCATTGTCCATCGACCCAAAATGATAACAATCGAGATTAGAGAATAATTTTTGTTCTTTTACCAATGATTGAAACAGTCGGGAAGAACCTCCTCCTCCTAAAATTTCAGTTAATAAATCAGCTATATAATAGCCTTTGTTTAAGCGGGCATCCATATGCCAGGTTTTTACGAAGGCATCTAATGGTACAGCTGCTTCAAAACTTTGTTTGCGAGCTTCTTGCTGAACAGGTTCAACAGGTAAATGGCGTATGTATTTTTCCCCCATTTCAATTGGACCAAACCATTTATTTGCCAATCGTTTAATGTCATCTGTTTTAACATTTCCGGCTACCACTAAAATAGCATTAATGGGGCGATAATGTTTAAAGAAAAAGTCTTTTACATCGTTAATGGTGGCATCTTCTACATGACTTAATTCTTTCCCAATAGTCATCCATCGATAAGGGTGTTGGGTATAGGCTAATTCACGCATTTTATGCCAAACATCGCCGTAAGGCTTATTGATATAATGTTCTTTAAACTCTTCACAAACTACTTTGCGTTGAACTGCCAGGCTTTTTTCGCTGAAAGCCAAACTCAACATACGATCGCTTTCTAACCAAAAAGCAGTTTCAATGTTTTGCGCCGGCAATTGACAGTAATAATTGGTGAGGTCGTTGGTGGTATAAGCATTGTTATCACCCCCGGCACGTTGAAGGGGGTCATCGTAATCGGGAATGTGAATACTTCCACCAAACATGAGGTGTTCAAATAAATGGGCAAATCCGGTTTTTTCGGGGTTTTCATCACGCGCCCCTACATTGTACAGTACATTTACTACCGCCATAGGGGTAGAATTGTCTTCATGCACTAAAACTGTTAAGCCATTATCGAGTGTAAAACGGTTGTATTGTATCATAACGCACTAAATCGGATGCAAATTAGTTCATTGTGCACATAAATAATAAAAATCAGTGAGACAGAAACTACAACAATGCTACCTTTGTAAAAGATATATTCAATTTTTATGCAATTAGCCGATTTATACCAAAAAGCACTTGCTTTTGAGTTTCTTACCAAAGAAGAGGGAATGTTTTTGTTTGAGCATGCGCCATTAGCAGATTTAATGCATATTGCTGATGAACTAAGAAAAATACAAGTACCGCATGGTAAGGTAACCTGGCAAATAGATAGAAATGTAAATACTACCAATGTATGTATTGCCAATTGTAAATTCTGTAATTTTTACCGAGTACCGGGTCATGCAGATGCCTACATTACCGAAATGCCTACTTACCGCACCAAAATCGAAGAAACCCTTAAATATGGGGGAGATCAGTTGTTGTTACAAGGCGGACATCATCCGGAATTAGGACTCGATTTTTATACCAATATATTTCGCCAGTTAAAGCAAGAATATCCAACGTTGAAGTTGCATGCACTAGGACCGCCAGAAGTAGCACATATTGCAAAATTAGAAAAAATGAGTCACCACGATGTACTGAAAGCCTTGAAAGAGTCGGGATTAGATTCATTACCCGGTGCAGGTGCAGAGATATTAATAGACAGGGTAAGACGATTAATATCTAAAGGCAAATGTGGCGCAGATGAGTGGTTAGCAGTAATGCATGAAGCACATAAGTTAGATATTACCACCAGTGCAACTATGATGTTTGGACATGTAGAAACTATAGAAGAGCGTTTTATTCATTTGATAAGAATCAGGGAAGTGCAGCAAATGAAACCTGAACATGCAAAAGGCTTCCTAGCATTTATCCCATGGACATTTCAGGATGTAGACACTTTGCTTACACGTATTAGAGGAGTACATAATTTAACTACTTCAGATGAGTATATCCGGATGATTGCCATAAGTAGAATTATGTTGCCAAATATTAAAAATATTCAAGCAAGTTGGTTAACAGTGGGTAAACAAACTGCACAAATTTGTTTACAAGCTGGAGCCAATGATTTTGGTAGTATAATGATTGAAGAAAACGTGGTTAGTGCTGCAGGTGCTCCACATCGCTTCACCTATAAAACAATGCAGGATGCAATTAAAGAAGCAGGATTTGAGCCTCAATTAAGAAATCAACAATACGAATGGAGAGAAATACCTGCATCCATTCAAGAGCAGCAAATCAATTATTGATAAAGTGCTAATAAATAATAGTAGATAAGTTACATTAACTAAAAATAATTTTTTAAGTAAGTGTAACTTATTTTTTATTGATACGTACTAATAGCAAGACAGTTATAAAAACTGTTGTGTAGAAACTGTTTATGAACGAAAGCGCGTACAATCATTGTGTAAATGAACATGCAGATCATCTTTATCGGTTTATTGTTAAAAACCTTAGACATGAAGAGGATGCTAGGGATATTGTGCAAAGCAGTTTTGAAAAACTATGGACGAATAGAGATAAAATAGAAACAGTTCGCGCAAAATCTTATTTGTTTACAGTAGGATATCATATGATGATAGACCATATTAGAAAAACTAAACGCATACAATTGCGAGATGATTTTTCGGGGGATGATAGGATACAATATCAGCAAAGTAATGATACGAAATCTGTTTTGATGAAGGCTTTATATAGGTTAAATGAAATGCAACGATCTTTAGTGATGTTAAAAGATTATGAGGGATATAATTATGAAGAAATAGGGGAAATAATGGGGTTGAATGCAAGTCAGGTAAAAGTATATTTACACAGGGCGCGCTTAACATTGAAGAAATATTTGGGTACTAAGGAAAATGTTCAATAAATAATGGAAATTAATTTAGATAATTACGAAATGTATTTTTTGCTTTGGATAGATAATGAATTATCTTCCGAAGAGAAAGATGCTGTGGAATTATTTATTGAACAATATCCATACTTAGCAGAAGAACTGCAATTGTTTGAAAATACAAAACTATTTGGAGAAGATGATGTGCAATTGGAAACAAAAGTAACCTTACTAAAGTCTTCAACAACAGAAATAAATAGTTTAAATGAAGAAGCATATTTATTGCTTTATATTGATAACGAATTATGTGAGACAGATAAAGTTAAACTCGAAAAATACATTAGTCAACATACTGAAGCAGCAGTAAAGTTGCAACTTTTAAAAGAGATTAAATTATATCCAGAGGAAATAGTATTTGATCAAAAACAAACATTATATAGAAACGAAAGCACTCACAAAATCATACTGTTTTTATGGTTCAAAAAAATGGCAGTTGCCGCAATATTTGTATGTTGCATTGTAATGGCATGGTTATTAATGCCTAAAGAAAAACAATCTGCTACCAACCATAATATTGCAAAAATAAAGCATAACACACAATTGCCGTATAATAATGATATTAGTAAATTATCTACTAAACATGCTGTCATTGCTCATACAAATACAGATCATTTAAAAACAATGATTTCACATCAGCATAGTAGAATAGATGGAATTGAAAAGGCGATAATGGAAGACAATGTAGAGAAGACTTTTACTCTATCCACAGAAGGCATTGCAAAAATTCAATTAGAAAAACTAACAACATTAATCATTACGAAAGAATTGCATGAATTGCCATTAGCTACTAGTAATAGCATAGAGCTTCATAGTGAAGCAATTCCTGTAAGTGGATTAAGTAATGAAAAAGAAGTATATAAAGAACTTGATACTGATGAACGAGAAAAAAATATTTATATCGGCTCGATGGTAATCAATAAAGATAAATTTAGAGGTGTGGTAAGAAAGGCAGTAACTATTTTTAAATCTCGATCAAGACAAGAAGATGAAGTGGTTTCTGGAAATAAGTAAAATTGAATAAGTCAATAAAAAATAAAGTAAAAATTTTAACAGATGAAAAAAATAACGACAAGTATTGCACTATTATTATTTATTACATTACATGCTCAGCAAGATAGTTCAGAAGTTAAAAAGGATACATTGCGAGTAGGTAATTTTATTATTATAAAAGATGGCAATAATAATGAACACAAACAAACAGAATCAGTAGTTTTCGGTAACAAGAAAGATTATTCATTGAATGTTTTTTCACGCCCAACTAAAAAAGGAAATATCAGTACCAATTGGTGGATCTTTGATATTGGTTTTGCCAATATGCGCAATAACACAAATTTCGCAGCTGCACAAGCAGGCAATTATTTTAGAACCTATAGGCCGGCAGATGGAGTGGTAAATGAAAATAGTTATCGATTAAATACTGGTAAAACTACAAATGTTAATCTATGGTTTTTTATGCAGAAATTGAACATTGCCAAGCATGTGCTAAACTTAAAATATGGCTTGGGTTTAGAGATGTATAATTTTAGATATGATACAAAATTAAGTTATCGAAAAGATCCTGAACCATTTGTGATGAATGATTCGGTTTCATTTAGAAAAAACAAATTGTTTGTAGAATATTTAACGGTACCCATGATGATCAATGTAAATCCAACACCAAATAAAACCAAAGGATTTAATTTTAGTGCTGGCATAAGTGCAGGTTATTTTATTGGTGGTAGAAATAAGCAAATAAGTGCTGAAAGAGGAAAGCAAAAAATTAAAGGAAATTTTGATTTTGAGCCATTCCGTATTGCAGCTATTGGAGAGCTGGGTTTGGGGCCGGTAAGATTGTATGGAACATTTAGTTTAAATAAATTGCAAAAAGATGTGACGAAGATGGAGCAATATCCATTTGCGGTTGGGGTGAGGTTGAGTAATTGGTAGAAGATTTGCTTTACTTCATTCAAGTACCTACCCGTCAGACCATGGTCTGACGGGTAGGTACTTTTTTATTGATTATCAATCTAATAGAAATATAATAAATAAAATATATTTAAACAAATTTCACCTTTTTTCTTGATTAAATAATGGGAATCTGTTAATTCATTTTACTTAATAATAATCTAGGCAATTCACCAATAAATGTTCTGTGGTTGGATTTATTATTAATTATGGTTCATTGCATTTTAATTAATAAAATAATTATTGGTGAACATTACTATTTTTTGATCACTTACATTTTTTACTTTGTTAACGCTTTTCTAATTAACAAATTCTACCAATTCTGTTTCATTATTTTTCAGTTGAAATAATCATCAATATGAAAAACAATGTATACTGCTTAATCATCATACTATTTGCATTTTTGAACAACTCTTTTAAAAATCCTATTGTAGTTGATATATACCATCTTTCAGAAAATTCATTTAAAGTTTTAATTATTAAAAGTGAATATGCATTAAAGTTGTATGATGAGGCGGGCGATTGGATAGCCACTTACCCCGTTGTATTTGGTAATAAAGATTTAGGTGATAAAATGATGCAGGGTGATAAAAAAACTCCTGAAGGTATTTTTCATATTGTTGCAAAACGCAAGCACGAAAAGTGGAACCGTTTTATTTTAATTGATTATCCAACAGTTGATAGCTATAATAAGTTCCGCAAAAGAAAAGCTGATGGCTTAATACCTGCCGATGCAAAAATTGGTGGAGATATAGGTATTCATGGCACTTGGCCGCATGAAGATTATGCTATAGATCAGTACCGTAACTGGACAGAAGGATGTGTTAGCACAAAAAATGATTATGTGCAAGAATTATTTAATTTATTACCTGTTGGAACTACGGTTGAAATTAGATATTAATCGTTATTTCATCCCTTTTAACCAATCCATAATTCCCAAGTGAATTTTGGTAGCTACCTGTTTGTGAAACAATGGCGATATAATTCTTTTCTCATCTTCTTCATTGCTTAAAAACGCTATTTCAACTAAACAATTAGGGAAACTGGTAGGCGCATTTAGCCCAAAATTAAAATGCCCAACATTGCCGTATTCATCGAGTTTTAATTCCAACATTCTTTTTAAAATGGCGGTAGAGACCGGACGGAATCCAATATGTTTATAAAAAGTGCTGGTGCCTTTTATTGATGGATTGCTTGTTGAGTTTAAGTGTAAAGAAAGTACCAAATGAGGATTTTTTTCTTGTAAGAATAAAATCCGATCCTTCATGTCAAAACTAGTATCAACTGTTCTGGTCATGATGACGTTTTTAACTCCCAATTTTTTCAATGATTTTTCAAGTGCTTTTGCAAATATGAGTGTGTATTCTTTCTCACTTGCATTGGTTTTTACGCCACCAGCTCCGGTATTGCTACCACCATGGCCTGCATCTATGGCAATGGTAAGTTTTTTAATATCCAATGATTTAGGTTGACGATTTACTTTAACCACTAATGATTTTCCTTTATATGCAATACTATAGCCCCAATGTTGTAGATGTTTTAATTCAATGATTACCCGAAGCACATCATCTTCTACCTGATTATAATATATGTTTTTAATTTCTTGTAATGAACTTAATTGAGTTATCCAATTGGTATTACTTTGTACGCCATAAATTTCAACCATTATTTTAGCAGGATTAATTTCCATCCAAGCTTTATACGGTAATTTTTCTGTCATACTGATACTTAAGTAATCAATTACTGAGTCGCCTTTTGCAATAAATGATCCTGTTAAGTACGTATTTTTTATTTTGAATGAATCTGTTTCATTTTTTACAAATGATTTATCGATATAAGCAGTATGGTTTTTAGATAACTGTACTGCATATAAATCTTTCGTTGAGTCAATTATTTTTAATAACACGTTCGTGTCGATATACCCCATTTTTGCTCCACCTAGCCTGTCTTCTCCTGTGCCGTATGCCAAAGAAGGTAATTTGCCAGTAGTCCTTATATATTGTTCTTTTTTATTGCTAGTATTTTGCGCAGAAAGATTGAGTACAACTAAAGTGGTTAATAAAGACAATAGGTTTTTCATATGATGAAGTTATTGAATCAATAGTAAAATCCATAAAAATAATTGGTTGATTTACCCCATAAAAACAATGTACAACCTGGGGTGTACTATTTGGGATGGTGACCAAATTCACTTGGAGCTAATTTATATGAATGAGTAGTCAGGTACTTTGGGTGCATTTTCTGAAAAAAAAGCCTTACTCTTAGAAAAGAAGTAAGGCTTTTTTGGGGGATTATATAGAGTATATCGTTATAATTTATATCCGTTATTGGTAATCAGTCTTTCAGCAATTCTTCTACGGGCATCTTTTGAATTAAAGGATTCTACCTTGGTAAAACGTTTTAATCCGATATGCATCATGCGAAGTTCATCTCCATCAGCAAAACCATTCAGGGCATCTTTTCCAAATTTATTGATTTTATCAGCAGCATCATATAAATAGGTTTTCATGATATCTATTTCAAGTGATATAGCAGTATCCCCTTTTAGTTGGCTTAACTTCATTACACGAAGTAAGGCGCTTTCTGCATGAAATGTTTCTATGGCCATGTCGGCAATGTTCATTAAAATTTCCTGCTCTTTATCTAAAGACATCATCAATTTTTGAACTGCAGCACCAGCAACCATTAGAATTGCTTTTTTAAAGTTCGCAACAGTTTTAATTTCTTTGGTAAACATACCTTCATCATCACTGCCGAAATCTGGAATACTCATTAATTCTTTTTGAACTGCCATTGCAGGTCCCATCAAATCTAACTTGCCTTTCATTGCACGTTTAAGAACCATATCTACAGTTAATAAGCGATTGATTTCATTGGTGCCTTCATAAATGCGGTTTATTCTACTATCGCGGTAGCATCTAGAAATAATGTATTCATCACTGAAGCCATTACCACCATGTATTTGCACACCTTCATCTGCTACATAATCTAACACTTCACTGCCAAATACTTTTAGAATTGCACATTCAATTGCATATTCTTCTGCTGCACCTAATAAAGCTTCTGCAAAAGATTTACCATTGGCGGCCAATTCTTTTTCTTTTTCATCAATCCATTTAGAAGTTCTGTACAAGGCACTTTCGCAAACCCATATTTTTATAGCCATTTCAGCCATTTTATGTTTTATGGCCCCGAACTTAGCAATTGGTAATTTAAATTGTTCGCGCGTGGTAGCATATTTTATTGATATGTCGCTGCCACCCTTTGCTGCACCCAAGGCGGCAGCGCATAGTTTTAAACGACCAATATTTAAAATATTAAAGGCAATGATATGTCCTTTGCCAATTTCTCCCAATACATTTTCAACGGGAACTTTACAATCTTGAAAATAAAGTTGAACCGTAGAAGATCCTTTAATACCCATTTTATGTTCTTCAGGTCCTTGTGTAAATCCTTCAAAACCTCTTTCTACAATAAATCCAGTAAACTGTTCTCCATTTATTTTAGCAAATACAGTGTACACATCTGCAAAACCTCCATTTGTAATCCAGCATTTTTGTCCATTTAAAACATAATATTTACCATCTTCGCTTAACGTTGCAACTGTTTTAGCACTTAATGCATCACTACCACTATTGGGTTCTGTTAATCCATAAGCACCTTTCCATTCGCCTGATGCTAATTTTGGAATGTATTTTTCTTTCTGCGCATCTGTGCCAAAATATAGGATAGGTAATGAGCCAATTCCGGTATGTGCTGCAATAGCAACTGAAAAAGAGTTGCCACCGCCGAGTCCTTCATTTACAATGGTAGATGTAATAAAATCTTTCCCTAATCCACCATATGCTTCTGGAAAGGAGGTAGACAATAAACCTTGTTCACCAGCTTTTTCAACTAATGATGGCATTAAACCTGGTTCTAGTTTTTCTATTCGATCTGCAACAGGTATTACTTCATTCTTTAAAAATTGATGGCACATATCTAATACCATCGATTGTTCTTCATCAAATTCTTCAGGAATAAAGGTGTCAGCAGCATTACTTTCTTTGATGATCCACTCACCGCCTAGTAACGATTTTGTAGTATGTGTACTTTCCATGATGATGATATTTTGCTTTAATAAATTTATTTATTCTCCGCTTACTTGTGTAAGATTGTTATATACTCTTTGAAAAACATTTTTAACTATTTCAATTTCACTTTTATCTACGCCCACCAGCGCTTCAGCCATTGTTTGGTTGGCAATATCAATTGTAATTTGTTGTAAGTTCTGTGCAGCTTCGGTAAGCGTTATTAAATTGATTCTTCTGTCGGTTGGGGAAGGTATTCTTTTTACAAGATGTAATTTTTCTAAGTTATCTATCAGTCGGGTAATGCTTGGTTTGTCTCTAAAAGTGCGATTGCATAATTCTTGTTGACTAAGTTTGTCTTCTCTCCATAAATGAAACAATACACTCCATTGTTCAATAGTTATTTCAAGTCCAGCATTACGAAAGTTTTTTTGCATACGTCTAGCAACAGCAATAGTGCCCATCCCGTTGATGACATTGTATAATTCTCCTCTTTTAAAATGGTTGTTTGGCATATAGTTAGTTATGCAACTAATTTCAAAATAAGTCTCTTTCTTTCAAATTACCAAGAAAATGCAATAAAAATGTAGTTAAAAAGGATAAAATGGGTGATTATTCGGCTAAAAAGGGGTTTATACACTGATTTTTGTTTTCTTTGTTCAGTATGGTATTGTTTTTTTATATTTTAATTGGACTATTTACTTCGGCATATTGTTTACTCATTTTGCTATACTTGTATTGGTTTTTGAGAGTAGAAAAATATTATTTGAAGGAAGGTATTGTTCCAGCTACACGTTTTAGCATTATCATACCTGCTCGGAATGAAAGGGAGGTAATTGGCGATTGTTTACAAACCATGCAGCAGCAGCAATATCCTATAGACTTATTTGAGGTAATAGTGGTTAATGATCATTCAACAGATGATACTGCTCAGATAGTAACAGCATTCGGACAATCGTTTCCCAATGTTAAATTAATTCAATTGGCAGATTATGTAGATGTTAATATAAACGCGTATAAAAAAAAGGCCATTGAAATAGCAGTAGCAGAAAGTAAGGGAGATTGGGTTGTTACAACAGATGCAGATTGTTTGGTTCCTCCAAATTGGTTACTGCAATTTGATCAATACATTCAAGAAAAAAATCCTGTTTTTATTGCGGCGCCTGTTATGTTTACATTAACACATACTTGGTTAGGATTGTTTCAGGTATTAGATTTCATGAGTTTGCAAGGTATAACTGCTGCAGCCGTTGGCGCCGGGTCACATACAATGTGTAATGGCGCAAATTTAGCATACAACAAATTGGCTTTTGAAAAAGTAGGTAAATTTAAAGGGATAGATCATATTGCTAGTGGAGATGACATGTTATTGATGTACAAAATAAAACAACAATTTCCACATCAACT
>CANGCK010000025.1 GCA_947452295.1 Sphingobacteriia bacterium | reverse complement strand
GCGTTAAAAGGAAGTGGAGTAAATTCTGGGATGAGATTGATATATGCCCACTTTCCCAGTGAGCAAAAAATCACATTCATTGAATTGTATCATAAAAACGATAAGGAAAATGAAGACAGAGAAAGAATAATGAAAAATTTTAAATAACCTTATTCGAGGTGTTGCTAACTTGTTGCCGACGATTACAAAAAAGAGTTTGTTGTAAAAAGATCAAACCGAAAAATCAAAATTATTACTAGAGTTGGAAACAATTTTTACAACATATAAATTACTATCTATTAAACTTTTAGGTATTATAAAATAAACTTTTTTAACAGTTAATGTTTTTTGACGTCTGTTAAAATCTCAACAAACTCACCAATAACTCGCATCCCTTCAGAATTATTTTCATTTATCACGATATCTTCAAATGAAGTATCAAATGAATTAGGTTTTAAAATAATTGATGTGTGCACCCAGTCATCCTCCGAAACCTCTTTTTTACTTGAATAAGTCTTAATTGTAAAAGCTGAATTGAAATCTTGGTCTTGAATATTTCTATTTTCAACTAATACAATTTTTCCATTTCTACTTCCTCCTTCATATGCTTTAAATAAGCAAATTGAGCCATTAGGGATGATCCTATTCATAGATTCGCCGACTATTTTACAGGCAAAATAATTATTGTTAGTTTTCAAGTTATTTGGCCCCTCAATAAGGGTATACTCATTTTCTGTTTGCATTTCACTAAACGAACCAGCAGCAGCATAAAAATCATATAATGGTATGTAATGTCTTTGCTCCTCGTTACAAACCATTATACTTTCATCATTTGGTATTGGATAATTTTTATTGATTTGCTTTACTGTATTATCTGTTGTAATATAATGATAAAGAGTATCAACAACAGGATGTTCAAGTTGAAACTTAAAATGAACAACAGGTAAATTAGAATTAGGCATATAGCTTTGTTCCATCGAATTTGGAATAATAGAGACATCTCCCATATAATAAAAATCCATTCCTTCTCCATCTTTCTTTTTTACAAAAAGTAGAATTCGTTTTGAATTTATAAGCTCTTGAATTTCAGAACTTTCTATTTTTCTATTTGACCTAGATTCCCAAGCGAATATAGTAGGACTGATAAAATAGTCATTGTAATTAATAGTACTATCAATTTCGTCTGATTTATGATAGGTTACAAAACATGGCGTAACATGCGCATTTGTTCGGTAACCATAAACTGTGCTACTAATATCTTTACCCCAATTTAACAATCTGCATACGTCTTTCCGGCTATATTTATTATAAAGGAGTAACCCGTTTTTATAAAAATCTTTTTTATAAAACTTCTCAAAGGATTCAATAGAATAGTTTATTGAATCGAAAAGAAATTCTTTAAAAACAGAATTATTTAATTTTTTCTGGAAATCAGTATAAAAATAGAAGGTATTTTCTTTTCTAAATATGACATTTTCATTTTTCCTAATAAAAAGGAAATTGATATTAGAAATACATGAATCAATTGTCTCTTCATTAAGTGCATATCCATATAAACTTAAAATAGACTGTTTAAACTTTTCAATATTTAGTTCATTGTTTAATATTAATTCTTTTAGAATAAAACTTTCTTCCACCCGCTTAGAATTATTTATTTCTTTTGCAAATAGTTCTAAAAGTTTGATTTCTTGTTTAGACAACTCAAGATTTTTATTTTTTTCAACTTTGACAATGAAATTGTAATATGAATTTGAATATTCAACATACAAATAAGGATCCCTTAAGCCATGCTTAACAAAATCCATCATCATTGGAATTCTGCCTAACTTGAATTTCAATAAATTATAATCATTTTTCAAATCAGCATATAATTGCATATTTGATGCATCAATGGATTTGAAAATTTGTTCTTTAGTTATTTCATCAAAATTAATAGTCGAAGCACCTGGTATCATCCTACTACCTTCAGTAATCAATTTTCGCAATGAGTCCTTATTATATGAAGTGTCACCATATAATGCAATCGGTATTAAATAATTATTTTCATAATTTCCAATAAAATCAATAATTGTCAAATAGTTCTTTCCATCAACTTTCCTTAACCCCCTTCCTAATTGTTGAATAAAAATAATTGCTGATTCTGTTGGTCGAAGCATGATAATCTGATTCACTTTGGGAATATCTATTCCTTCATTAAAAATATCAACAGTGAAAATATAATCAAGCTTTTGTTGCAGATTGTCTGACTCTAGTTTTTCTATAGCTTTTGCTCTTTCATCTTCGGAATTGTCGCCAGTTAACGCAACAGTTTTATACCCCTTTGAATTGAATAAAGTAGAGAGCTCAATGGCTTCTTTTTTTCTTGAACAAAATACAAGACCTCGAGTTATTCCATTATCACTTCCATAGAAACGTGCTTGTTCAATTATCCTGTTTACTCGCTCATTAGAAATCAATAAATTAAAATCTGATTTATTATCAACAATATAATTATCAATTAATAAATCTGTAACTCCATAATAATGAAATGAACTAAGCATTTCCTCTTCCATTGCTCTGTTTAATCGAATTTCATAAGCAATATTATGGTCAAACAATTCAAAAATATTGGCCCCATCAGTTCTTTCTGGAGTAGCAGTCATTCCTAAAAGAAATTTAGGTTCAAAGTGATTTATCAATCGCAAATATGAGTCAGCTCCTGATCGATGTGTTTCATCAATAATTATATAATCAAAATGATCTTTTGAAAATTGTTCTAAGTGTTCAGCCTTTGAAATTGTTTGAATTGTTGAAAATATAAAATCACATTTTAAATCTCTTTGGTCACTTGAAAATAATCCCATTGATTTTTCACTACCAAATATATTTTGAAATGTTTTTAATGAGTCCTTAGCAATGGTTAACCTATGAACTACAAACAATAATTTATTAGGATTAAAAACTTTGGCATCGAATGCAGATAAATATGTCTTACCTGTTCCTGTAGCAGAAATAATTAAAGCTTTATTTTTTTTATTAGTTCGTAAATCATGAAGGTTTTTCAATGCGTCTTTTTGCATTGAATTTGGTTTGATATTTTTCTGAGATTCAACAATACTCTCGAAATCTACATGTTTATTTACAAGAAATTGCTTCGCATAGACTTTTTCATAAGAAGAAATATAATCTGGTGTTACTAGTATGCCATTTTTAAAATCGGATTTAAATTCATTAAAAACTTTGTCAATAATGCCACTTTCTTCCAAAGCGGACACTTTGATATTCCATTCTTTGTTAGTACATAACGCTTGTGCTGTTAAATTGCTGCTACCAACAATTACATTATAATGTTGGTTGTTTTTAAAGATATAGCCTTTTGCGTGTGAATTTCCAGAAGTTGCAATTCTCAATTCTATATTTTTAAATTGAGCTAATTTTTTTAGTGCTTCTGGTTGAGTAAAATTTAGATATTGGGAAACTAAAATTTCCCCTTTTACAGAACGACTTTCAAGTTCTTTAAGCTTATTTATTATTGTCGCGACACCACTTGTTGTTACAAATGCAACTGAAAAATAAAATTCACTACAATTTTCCAGTTCGTAAATAATTGTAGAAAGAATTTTTTTAGGGGGGCTTTTTTGATTTATAAGTAACTCTGGTTGGTATAAAGGATTCGAAAAAATAGTTTTATCGACAAATCCAGTTTGCAAACTGGCATTGAAAATTTGGGGCAACTTATCCATTCTTTATTAATTTATTTACAATTGGCAGGTCTGCTGCTGCCCAATCGAGCTTTTGGAGTTCATAAATTGGCAACCATTCTTGATTTATATGCTCATGAAGTATAACTTCTTTTGTTTCAACTTCACAAATATAGCTATGCATTGTCAACTCAAAATCAGGGTAGACATGCACAACAGTAAGAAATTTAGTTTTGATATTTGCTGTAATACTCAGTTCCTCTAACAATTCTCTTTTTAATGCGTCCACTTCTATTTCACCTTTTTCAATTTTACCCCCAGGAAATTCATATTTCTCAGAAATATAAGAAAATTTATTTTCAGGTCTTTGAACACATAAAACTTGATTTTGGTAAAAAATAACACCAGCAACAACTTCGATTTTTTTCATTATTTCCCCATGTTTAACTTCATTATTTAAAATATAAAACTTTGCATTTAAAGCAAAGTTAAACGCACAAGAATATTTAACGAATTTTATTAAGAATATCTCGAATTTTACAAAATATATCTAAATAAAACTGATAGAAAAGTTTGTGCAATTTAAAAATAATTTTTACACTCGAAATGACTTTTCAGATATTGCTCAATTTGTATAAGCTTTTTGAAGCTGAATTTGGAATGAGCTTTTCTGACCTATTCTTTTTTAGTTAACAACGAATTTGCGTATCACATTTGATGAAGTTCAGTAAATTTATTCCGTTGTCGGCAGTAAACTCGTAAGTGGTAAAAGGTAATGTTTTGTTTGGCTATAGTGTCAATACCCTCTCCCCCTCATCAATATAATTGGCTGCTTCCTGCCTTCCTCATCAACAGGATAAAGCTTCCAGGTATTTTCATCGTTTCCAGCTTCTAATGACCAGTTTCTGGCAGGATCTGCCAATTGCGTTTTCAGCCATCGTGGGAAAGCATTCGCAGCGCGCGCATTTTCCCAGGTTTTAATGGCTTTAAAGATTTGATATTTTTGAGGACACGACTCTATGTTTTCCTGATTCAGTTCTAGTGCATAAGTTACGCCAATCCCTACCGAAAGCGCTTGGATATGCTCAAATTGAGCAACTGTTGAAGATGCATTTATCCCAAAATTAATCCCAAAAGTAGCCGGAAAATAATTAGCATAACACACATCCCGAATATCCTTTCCTTCACTGCAACCAGGTCGGCCCCAAACACGGGTAGTTAAATCGTACATATTGGTACCTCCCCCTACATTGTAAACACTCATATAATGCCAGGAACCTTCCGATAAAGTGGCTCCCATAATTCGCAAATCGGGTAATTGGTATTTCCTTACCTGGTCAAATAGTTTTCGATGAAAACGTTTTACTGCATAATATCCATGTCCCTGGTTAAACAACCATTCCTGCCCATCCCAATCGGTATAATACATGCCGTTTATTTTGGCTACATCGGCGTAATATTTTGCAATCTCATCCTGTAAATAGATATTTGGAATTAATCCGTCGTAACCATAGCCTTCGAGCGATGCCTGCAGTTTATAGATGGTATCTCCAACTGCATGTGCAGCTGCTTTGGTGTCCCAGAATCCTCTTTTTACATGGAGCAGCCTATAAGGTAACGAAGCGGAAATTCCATTGTATTGAATCAGTTCCTTCCCAATTTTTATGAAATTCAATCCCGGGCCATGTCCTTCCCAACTTCCAATTTCATCTAAATACAATGGAATATTCACCTCAATAAGCGTATCATCTGCCGAAATTCCCTTCGATAAAATTCGTCTAATCTGATAACACAAACTATCGCTTGGCATCGGACTTGCATCTTTGGTACCTTTTGGAAGTGCTGTAGTAATAGTATGTCTGCCAACAAAAATCCCACGTTGATTGGTGCGTTCTGTAAAATCACGTTGCGATTGATTGCCTGATGAAAATTTAAGTGGTTTTCTTTCAAAAGAAGTGCCATCAATGTATCCGTTATTTCCCCTATTCACACTGAAAAAACCCAAATCTTCCAGCTGAATGCCTTTAAAACCCAGTTGTTCGGTATATACAAGTGTGCTGTCGTATTTTCCGCCACTTGTTGATACATCGGGAATATACGCAGCCGGATCCTTTATCCATTTGCCATTCACCGTTGGATAAGGCAGTTTTTCAGCCAGCACAATCTGTTGAATTACATTCATTAACGCAATGCTATCCGGTGAGCCCCACAATGCAATGGAGGAACCTATAAAATCAACCTCAGGCAGCGGCTGCACTTCTAAATGATTGGGGGCATTGGTCTTAAGAAACGGGATCAACGAAAACAAAATGGTTTTCTCTTTTCGTCTGTCGGTACTGTGATAATTAATCGATATCCTTCCCTGATTGTCGACGGTGGCAGAGTTGCCATACAATATCCGATAATATGGTTCTGCATGAGCAAAAAAGGCAACATCGCTAATTCCATCTCCACCAATTGGAAATATCTGACCTTCCTTCAAATCCGATGGCAAAGGAAAACGTTTTGAATCGGGACTGTGAATAATATATTGAAACGGAGAGATATCTCCTACATTTTCAGATTTTCCACCGGTAGTGTAATCGTTAAGTGATAAAGCACCAATAGCATAATTAACTGCCTCGCTGGTATCACGAGCAACCCCAAGCACATCGCCTAAAAGATTAGTGATATTGGTATGATAAGGCCCCCATTGAATATCGTCTACTCCGTTTCTTGGCTCGAGGGATTGTAGCGTTAATTTAAAATATTTTTTCTGCGGTAAAAAACTAATTATAGCTATTGAACCATTGCTATAGTTTAATGTAAAAACTCCATTATTTCTATTGAAATCTGCTTTTATCGGTTGATAATAAAGTTTCTTATTACTGTCATATAAACTTAATAATGGGGAGGGTTTATCCGGAGGACTAAAATCCCGATTGGGTTTTATAGAGCTATTTTTCATGCTCGTAATTTGCCCGTTTTTGTTAATGCTGATTTTTAAATAATCAGTTGAAAAATCCCACTGAGCTCGTAATGTTAAACAGAAAAATATCAATACAAACGTAAGTAAGCGCATAAGTTTTGGGTACATATTTTTTTTAACAAAGGCTTTATATTTCATTATAATCTATTCGAGTGTTTAGTTGATGATTCATTTTCAATTATGTTATCAACTGAAAAATTCTGCTTACCATTTATTGAATGCCGATTTACTATTTAGTAATCAGCAACATTTCATCCTTTGCCAATGTTAAGAATAGCTTTCCGGATTTTACTGTTTTTGTGCTCAAAATCGTTTCTCCGTCAGTATTTACGCGTCTTAGCCTTACCTCTTTTACCTGCTTCCAATTTTCGGGTAGCGTCCATAATTTGTTTTCATATCCGTTTTTTGAGTAGGCTATTAACTTGTTCGCGCCAAGCCAAAGTGCGGGTATCAGCACATCCGAGTTTTCAACAAGAATAGCCTCGCCTTTGGTTACTTTGTAGCTATCTTTTGATAAGAATGTTCTAACATTTTCAGCAAACTGAACAGCCTTATAGTTCTTTCCGGTCAATACATAAAGTCGATTGAGCCTATTCAGATAATACCAAACAGCTGTTTGTAAGCAAAATTGCTCTTTAAACCCTTGCAGGTATTTCGGATCATTTTTTACTATATCTTCTCCATGCATACTGGTGCCGAAAAGTTTCCCCCATTCACTTCTATCTACCCCACCACAATAAAAAGATGCAGGCCATTTTAAATAATTGTAGAAACCGCTGTACCACCATGCCATGGGTTGATAGCCTTCCAATGCCGTTTCCCGCAAAAAATCAACTCCTTCGCTCGTTACATCAATTCCTTTAGACGCCCAGTAGCTGATAATATTTCGTTGGGTTTTAGCTTCATCTTCAACCGTAAATTTCAAGTATGGACTAATTACCCCTATCATAAAACTGGCATGATACTTCCCATCGTTTTCAAAAATCGGAACTGGCGGCCAGGTGTGAAATGCATCAATATGAATTGTTCCTGCCTGTTTTACTGGAAGAATTTTGCACAATGAATCGATTCTTTTTTGTGCAAATCCGGTTTTCCATTCCTGCGCATAACTAATTGGGTAGCCCCATTCACAGGCACGCAAAGTACCATCAACATTTTTGGCAATAATGTCATTCTTTACATAGGTATCCCACAATGGGCTATCTTCATACGCATCGAACATGTTAATGTGAAGGCTTACTGTAGTGTGGTATTTCCGGGCTTCTTTCATCAGCCATTTCAGACTTTCTAATGAATTAGCATCCTGCGGTCGTTTGAGACGATCGTTTCCTTCAAACCAAGCAGGATACTTTGAGTCGTGCCCGTTGTATTGCCAACCTACCAGATAAATAATCTTGGGAATGCCAATGCTCAGTTGATCGATTTTTCGGATAACATCTAATGTTTGATTAAAGTTCAGGTAAACTTCCGATTTGCCATTGTCGTTGCGCTTTAGTTTATCATCGAATAACGCCTGAGACATAAATAGTTTTAAAGTCAGGGTCTGGTGATACTTGTATCTCTGTGAGATAGAAAACTTCAGGTCTTTAGGATACGTGATGTATGTTGTATCCGGATTGCCATTCTGCTCAAGAGTGAAAGTTGACGCTTCATTTTTTGAACAAAACAACAGTAAGCAGATAATCAGGATCGATATACTTGATTTTAGTTTCATTTTTATTACAATATCAAAATTTGGGGAAGGTGAATTTTCCTTCACTAATCAACTACAATATACAACGTAGCAGTAATAAAAATTGCGCTTAACTTATAAAGTATTCAAATGATGATGTATAAGAAAATCAATTGGATCAACTACTCGTTTTTAACCTGATCCAATTCCAACAACTCGGCTTCGGTAAACAACCGCGAGTGTATAAAAAAACGAACGCCCATGGGTATTTCTAAGGAGAAGCTGCTGCCCCGTCCCGGCGTTACATCTAGTTCTAGTTGGGTATGCTTCCAATAGGCAAATTGGTCGGCACCCATATAAAATTTACATTGTTCTATTTCGCCCAAACAAATATCACTTCCGCCTACTTTAAACTCTCCTTCGGGAAAGCACATAGGCTGCGACCCATCACAGCAACCTCCACTTTGATGAAACATCAATGGACCATGTATTTTTTTTAACCGATTGATTAGATCGATTGCGGCTGGCGTAGCAATAACTCTTTGTACAGACATATCGTAAATATAAACAACAGTGGCGAAAGTAACGCCACTGTTGTTCTTAATTAAAATCTAAAAGAAACCTAATTTTTGCTTGTTGTAAGAAATCAACATGTTTTTGGTTTGACGATAATGATTCAACATCATTTTATGTGTTTCACGTCCGAAACCAGATTTCTTATATCCTCCAAATGGTGCATGTGCAGGGTATGCATGGTAGCAGTTCACCCAAACACGTCCCGCTTGGATGGCACGGGGTACCTGGTACATTTCATGGGCATCTCTGGTCCATACACCAGCTCCTAATCCATACATAGTATCATTGGCAATTTCAATAGCTTCTTCAGTTGTTTTAAATGTAGTTACACATACAACCGGTCCAAAAATTTCTTCTTGGAATATGCGCATCTTATTATGGCCTTTAAAAATAGTAGGCTTGATATAATAACCGCTTTCTAATCCGTTGCCTTGCTTTAATGCCTCTCCACCACAAAGTACTTCGGCACCTTCTTGCTTTCCAATGTCTAAATAGCTTAAAATTTTATTGTATTGATCTTCACTGGCTTGCGCACCCATCATGACCGTTCCATCTAAAGGGTTACCCATTACAATGGCATTGGTTCTTTCTATTACACGCTTAATAAATTTGTCGTAAATTTTTTCGTGCACCAAAATTCTACTTGGACAAGTACAAACTTCACCTTGGTTAAGAGCAAATAAAACAGCGCCTTCAATGGCTTTGTCGAAGAAAGCATCATCGGCATCTCCTACTGATTCAAAGAAAATATTGGGGCTTTTGCCACCCAATTCCATAGTAACTGGAATTAGATTTTCAGATGCATATTGCATAATTAAGCGGCCGGTAGTTGTTTCTCCGGTAAACGCTACTTTGTTAATGCGTGGAGAGGTAGCCAATGGTTTTCCAGCTTCAACGCCAAATCCTGTAACAATATTCAATACGCCTTTTGGAATTAAATGACCAATCAATTCCATCAAACACATAATACTGGTGGGCGTTTGTTCAGCAGGTTTTACAATTACGGTACATCCTGCAGCCATTGCCGGTGCTATTTTCCAGGCCGCCATCAATAATGGGAAGTTCCATGGAATAATTTGTCCTACTACACCCAATGGTTCATGTAAATTAATGCTCACGGTTGTTTCATCGTGTTCACTAATGGAACCTTCTTCGCTTCTCAAGACGCCAGCAAAATAGCGAAAATGATCAACTACCAACGGCAAATCGGCTGCTCTTGTTTCTCTTAGTGCTTTACCGTTATCGATGGTTTCAATTACTGCAAGTAATTCTAGATTGTCTTCAATTACTTGTGCGATTTTTAACAAGATATTACTTCTGTAAGCTGCGGCAGTTTTGCCCCAGGTAACAAAAGCAGCATGTGCTGCATCTACCGCTTTTTCAATGTCAGCAGCATTTCCACGCGCTGCCTGTGTAAATACTTTGCCGTCGATGGGTGATACATTGTCAAAATATTCGCCACTATTAGGGGCAACCCATTCGCCACCAATGTAATGATCGTATTTTGATTTGAATGTTGGTTTGGCTGCTAATGCAGCATTGTTTGAAGTACTCATAATGGAAGCAATTTTTTGTTAGCAATACACTAAGATTGTCTTATTTCAACTTACTAACCCTCCATTTTGTACTTTTTTATAGCACAATTGTACCTTGATTTTTTTAGAATGAAATAATTGGGGTAAATTCAATCATCAATTATTGCTATGCCGGCAAAGAATTACATTCAACAGATTGCAACTACTCCACCAAAGTATTTACAAACTTTAGTGGAGAATAGAACCGTTTTTAACTTAAATAATTGTGAGTTAAACTTATTCGAAACACACCAACAGAGTTATCATATTCCGCTAACTTTTAATGATTTGGTGATTACCAGTATGGTACAAGGAAAAAAAATAATGCACTTGTTCGACAAACCTGCATTTGACTATTTACCTGGCGAAACAGTAATTGTACCTGCCAATGAAACCATGATTATTGATTTTCCCGATGCCAGTATACAAGCACCTACCCAGTGCATTGCATTAGCCATAGATCACCAATACATCCATCAAACACTAAATTATTTAGATGAATATTATAATGAGCGAGATGAACAAAAAAAATGGCGTTTGCAGTTTAATCAGTATCATTTCGAGAATAATACAGAAGTTACCGACCTCATCAATAAACTAATAAGAATTTGTAGCGGGTCTGATACAATGAAAAATGCTTTTGCTGATTTGAATTTAAAAGAATTGTTGATTCGATTAATTCAAAGTCAACAATTAAAAAAAGTTTCAGTAGAAAGTTTTCAAAACGATACGGAAAGTCGCTTGCACTATGTATTACATTATATTCAAGAACATCTTACCGAAAAAATTGCGGTAGATGCCTTGAGCAGAAAAGCCTATTTAAGCAGGAATATTTTTTACAAATGGTTTAAAGAACAGTTTGGTATTTCTCCATTAGAATACATTAATCAAGAGCGAATTAAATTGGCAAAAAAATTATTGTCTGTTGATGGGAGTAATATTGCAGATGTAAGCGATCAATGTGGATTTAGTGATCCCAACTACTTTATTCGATTGTTCAAAAAAGAAGAAGGGATCACTCCAAAAAATTATCAACGGTGTGTGCAGCAGCATTAGCTATAGCTGGCACATTCTTTCATTTCTTTTTCTGTGTAAGATAAATTGTATTGCTTCAATACATCGGCTGGTACACCATTCCATTGATTGGGGGTATTGCCCATGTAACCCAAATCTTTTACGCCAATTTCTGAGGTAAAAAATCCGGTAGCAACTAAATCGCGAATGTTGTTGAAAAATGCAACCCCTTGTTTTACTGCTGGTTTTGCTTTTTCTGGATATGCAATTTCATCGACCACACTAATTTGCTGATTGGTATCTAAATCAATAAATGCTTTTTCAAATTTGTTTAGGCAGTGAACATCTAGCCAACGCAATCCACCTCTAATAGGGGTTTGATGGCTTGGCATATCTTTTACAATAAACTCAATAAATTCAGGCACTTTAGCATCGCTTGCACTGCCGCTTACTGCATCTTTCGGGATTATGATATCGCCTAATACAGTAATGGTTTTCATCTCATGGTCAGTAAAAAATTTCTCCTGCTTATTTAAATTTTCCAGGTATTTTTTTTCTTCTTGCATTCTATCTGCAAGTGCCGCATCAGCTGAATTTGCAATAGCTTTTTTATCGGATGATTTACATGCTTCTACAAAAACACCTGCACCAACGCTTCCTACTAAAAGGGTTTTGAGTGATTTTCTTCTATCCATACTATTTAGTTTATACACTTCATCATTAATGTAATGAAGTAGATTAGATATTTTGTTTTTTCATTTCATCAATAATATATTCACTGGCACGCATACTTAATGCAAGAATGGTCCAAGTAATATTTTTATCGGCCTGAGAAACAAATTGACTACCATCTACACAGAACAATGTTTTACAATCGTGGGCTTGACTCCATTTATTTAATGCGGATGTTTTTTTATCGTTACCCATTCTTACCGTTCCCGCTTCATGAATAATATTGCCTGGGTTAGACAATCCGTAGTTGTTAGAAGCATCATCTTCACCGCCCCAGGTAATCACCGCACCCATGTTGTGCATGATTTCTTTAAAGGTTTCTTTCATGTGCTTGGCTTGCTTAATTTCGTATTCCGAGTTACGGGTATTAAATCGTAAAACAGGGATACCATATTTATCTACCACAGAAGGATCTATTTCGCAATAGTTTTTAATATCAGGTATTGCTTCTCCTCTTCCGCCCATGCCTACGCTTGCTCCATAGAAAAAACGAACATCTTCTTTTAAAGACGCACCATAACCACCTGCATCTTTTGTTTTCCCATTTACTTGATACTTACCGTTTAAGCCTTGCATACCCATTCCGAAGCCGTAGCCAGGCTGCGACATTCCACCCCAATATTCAATATGATATCCGCGAGGGAAATCCAATTTTTTATTGTCTTTCCACCAAGGTGTGTAAACGTGCATACCGCCTACTCCATCTTCATTGTAACGTTTCCTACCAAACAATTCGGGAATCACGCCGCCTAACGCAGCGCCAGTAGAATCGTGTAAATATTTACCAACTACATTGCTCTCATTTGCTAATCCATTCGGATGACGGGTAGATTTAGAGTTCAATAATAACCTTGCTGTTTCACAAGTACTTGCAGCCAAAATAACTACACGACCAGACACCTGGTATTCCATCATGTCTAATTTGTTAACATAAGAAATACCTGTAGCTAACCCATCTGCATTAGTAATTACTTCACGCGCCATTGCTTGCGTTATTATATCTACATTACCGGTTTTTAGTGCCGGATTTACTAATACAGAACTAGAAGAGAAATCGCCATATACTTTACAACTTCTATTACACTGCCCGCAATAAAAGCAAGCACCACGTTCTTCATTAATAGGTTTGGTTAGGATAGACAAACGAGAAGGTATTACTGGGATACCCAAACTAGCGCCTGCTTTTTTAAACATTAGTTCGTGTAAACGAGGTTTGGGAGGAGGCAGGAATATGCCATCAGGATCATTTTCCAATCCTTCATTACTACCGAATACCCCAATTAAGCGATCAATTTTATCATAATAAGGTTTGATGTCTTCATAACCAATTGGCCAATCATCACCCAATCCGTCAATACTTTTTCTTTTAAAATCTTTAGGGCCAAACCGTAAAGAAATACGTCCCCAATGGTTGGTCCTACCACCTACCATACGAGCACGCCACCACTCAAATTTTTCACTTCCAGGTGCTTGTGTATAAGGTTCGCCATCAATTTCCCATCCCCAATAAGAGGCATCGTAATCACCAAAAGGGCGAAATTTAGTGCTGGCACCTCTACGAGGAGAGTCCCATGGATTTTTTAATTGAGAAGAATTTTTTGCAGGATCAAAATCTTCACCTGCTTCTAATAGGCATACTTTTAAACCGGCTTTTGCAAGTGTATAAGCAGCCATGCCACCACCGGCACCCGAACCAACAATAACTGCATCGTACTTTTTAGCTTGTTTCTTAATTTGAAGGTCTCCCATATAGCAATGATTTCAAAATTTATAGTTGAAAGTAGTGATTAAAAGCTAAAATAACAATAAAAATATCCCATACTGGTCAGACCACCGTCAGACCATGGTCTGACGGTGGTCTGACCAGTATTTACAGATCTAATAGAATTTTAGCTATGTTTTTGTTGATCAAAACATCGTCAATAGACTTAACATAAGCTTTACAGGAGCTGTATTTCCAATCTTCAGGATTTTTTACCAATCCTGATGTAACCGGATTCATATGCACATAATTAAAACAAGTAATTGCATATTTTTCTTCTGTATGGTCTAACCATTTCGCTTTAGTTTTTTGTCTAAATAATGACCCAGATTCATCCCTTTCTCTATTAACAATTTGGGCATAATTACTTAATAAAAGTCGGAATGAGTTAGACAATACTGTCAACTCGATACTACCTAATTGAATTTTCTCTACGCTTTTGGGACTAGCGTTAATTAAAAAATGAAAATGATTTGGCATTAAACAATAAGCCAGAATATCGCAATGAGGATGAACAAATCTTTTTGTCAATTCTTGAAAAAGCTCATAGTTGCTGTCATCAAAAAAGATACGTTGCTTCCTATTGCCCTGGTTGTAGATGTGAAAAAGGCTTTCCGCATATAGTTCCATAAAGAAAAAAATTGCGGAGTTACAAACTGGTGCAAGGTAGCATTTTTTTTTGATAAAAATAAAACCCGTCAGACCATGGTCTGACGGGTGAATAAAAAAAATCCCATCAGCGCTTATGCCAATGGGATTATATTATAAAAAAATGAGTTTGAATACTACTAGCTACAACCCATACTTGTTCCGCAATTCAAACATTTGTAACATGTTCCACTGCGTATGGTAAGATGTCCACATGTACTACAAGCCGGTGCATCGCTTTGCATGCCTTTTGCCGCTGCAGTTACCGAACTCATACCAGCATCCTGACTAACACCAGCTGCAGCTTTTTGAGTTTTTTGAGGAGCTGTAACAGTTGTTGTAGTTGAAGCTGCCGCTGTAACACGGATGCTACTCAATTCTGGTTTGCCTGTAAATACACTCCCAGTATCATCTCCCGTATTTTCTACAGTAGGCTTATCAAGCACATGTACTAAATCTGTTCTATCTAAATACTCATACGCCAATGCACGGAATACAAAATCAACTAATGATGTGGTAGTTTTAATATTTGGATGGTCTACCATGCCAGATGGTTCGAATTTAGTAAATACAAACTTCTCTACAAATTCTTCCAACGGAACACCATATTGCAATCCAACAGAAATAGCAATTGCAAAACAATTCATGAAACTGCGTAATGTTGACCCTTCTTTTGCTAAGTCGATGAATATTTCACCTAAAGTACCATCAGCATATTCACCTGTACGTAAGAAAATTACTTGGCCGCCAATTTTAGCTTTTTGTGTAAACCCACGACGCTTGGAAGGCAATGATTTCTTTTCTACTATTCCAGATAAGCGACGCTTAAGCTTAGTATCGGTAGAAGCGGTCATTCGTTTTTGCACTTCTTCTAACAACTCGTCTACAGTTAATTGGCTGAGGTCTACAATATTTGATGCGGCAGTTTCTGCAACTGGTTCTTCAAGAGTATTGTCTACCGCGGCAACAGTTGTATCTTCTGTTTTCGCTTTTTTATCGGACTTGTTGCTTAATGGTTGGCTTAATTTAGATCCATCGCGGTATAAAGCATTGGCTTTAAGACCCAACTGCCAACTTAATAAATAACAATCTGCAATTTCTTCAATAGTTGCTTCATTAGGTAGATTGATGGTTTTAGAAATTGCGCCGCTTAAAAATGGTTGACAAGCAGCCATCATACGAATATGTCCGTAAGCATGTATGTATCTTTCGCCTTTGTTACCACATTTGTTGGCACAATCAAAAACAGGTAAATGTGCATCTTTTAAATATGGAGCTCCTTCAATGGTCATAGTTCCACATACAAAGTCATTTGCTGCATCAATTTGCGCATCTGTAAAGCCCAATTCTTCTAATAAATTAAAGCTCCAATCACTGTATTGTGTTTCTTTAAAGCCCAAACGTTGCATACACTCATCACCTAGAGTAAAGCGGTTAAAAATAAAGCCTATCTCAAATGCTGAGCGAGCTGCCCCATTCAATTTTTCGATTTCAGCTTCAGTAAATCCTTTTTCTGCAAGGCTTTTATTATTAATGAAAGGCGCATTTTCGAAGCTGGCTGCACCTACTGCATATTTTTCAATAGCATCTGCTTCGGCAGCATTGTACCCAAGGTTTTTTAATGCCTGAGGTACAGACTGGTTAATGATTTTAAAGTAACCACCACCACTTAATTTTTTGAATTTCACCAAAGCAAAATCAGGTTCTACACCTGTAGTGTCGCAATCCATAACTAACCCAATTGTGCCAGTTGGAGCAATTACAGTAGTTTGTGCATTGCGATAGCCATAAACTTCCCCTAATTGAACAGCTTCGTCCCATGCTTTGGTAGCAGCTTTCAATAAGTAGTTGGGGCAATATTGCGCTTTAATGCCTTGTGGTTTTATTTCGAGACCTACGTAAGCATCTGCGGCATCATAAGCAGCTGCGCGATGGTTCCTCATCACACGCAACATATCTTCTCTATTTTCTTCGTACTTAGCGAAAGTACCTAAAAATGAAGCGATTTCTGCTGAAGTTTTATAAGCAACGCCGGTCATGATTGCTGAAATTGCTCCAGCAATACCACGTGCTTCTTCACTATCGTAAGAAATACCGCTTACCATTAACATCGAACCAAGGTTTGCAAAACCTAATCCTAAAGTTCTATAGTCATAAGACAATTGTGCCACTTCTTTAGAAGGGAACTGCGCCATTAATACAGAAACTTCTAATACAGTGGTCCATAAACGGGTAGTGTATTCAAAACCTTCTACATCAAAAATGTTTGTATCATCATTATGAAACTTACGAAGATTTACAGAAGCCAGGTTACATGCTGTATTATCTAAAAACATGTATTCTGAACATGGGTTAGAAGCATTAATGCGACCACCTTTAGGACAAGTATGCCACTCGTTAATGGTTGTATCATATTGTGTACCTGGATCTGCGCAACGCCAAGCTGCATATGCAATTTCATCCCATACTTTTTGAGCAGGAATAGTTTTCATTACACTTCCGTTGGTACGTGCTTTTAATGCCCAATCGCCACCGGCTTCTAATACTCTAAAGAATTCATTGGGTATACGTACAGAGTTATTAGAATTTTGACCTGAAACTGTTGCATAGGCTTCTCCTTCGTAACTGTTATCGTATCCACCGGCAACTAATGCTGCTACTTTATTTTCTTCCTGCACCTTCCAGTTAATGAACTCCATTATTTCAGGATGATCTAAATCTAAGCAAACCATTTTAGCTGCTCTTCGGGTAGTACCGCCGCTTTTTATTGCACCTGCTGCACGGTCACCAATTTTCAAGAAGCTCATTAAACCGCTAGATGTACCGCCACCACTTAATTTTTCGCCACTTCCACGTATTTGAGAGAAATTGGTTCCAACACCTGAGCCATATTTAAATATACGAGCTTCCCGAGTCCATAAATCCATTATACCGCCTTCATTCACTAAATCATCACTTACACTAAGAATAAAGCATGCATGTGGCTGCGGACGCTCATAAGCATTGGTAGATTTTTTAAGTTGATTGTCGATAGGATCTACATAGTAGTGTCCTTGTGGTTTTCCGGTGATCCCGTATACTTCATGTAATCCGGTATTGAACCATTGAGGGGAGTTTGGCACACATGCTTGGTTAAGAATGCTGTACACCAATTCATCATAAAATACTTGTGCATCATAATCAGATGCAAAATAAGCCCAACGCTCACCCCATACACGCCAGCAATGTGCCATACGATGTGCTACTTGCTTAGCGCTGGTTTCTCTTCCTAAAGAACCATCTTGCTGAGGCACACCTGCTTTTCTAAAATATTTTTGAGCAAGAATATCTGTAGCAATTTGGCTCCATTGTTTAGGAACTTCTACATTGTTCATCTCAAACACTTTTTCACCATTTGGGTTTTTGATTACACTATCACGGTAATCGTAATCGAACATATCGAACGGACTTACACCATCTTGGGTGAAGCGGCGGCTGAACTGAAGGCCTTTATTAGCGTTTGGGTTAGACATAAGAAATATCCTATTTAATGTATTTTAATGAGTCCCCCCGATTAAAACGGTATTTTGTTTATGCGGTTTACGAAAATATCATTCCTTATTGGCAAAACCATCTAGTAAATATGCACAGATTGTGGATAAGGATAGTGAACAATTTCAGTGCCCCAATCCACATTGATTTTGACCATTTATACACAGTTTATAAAAAATATCTGTAAAAATATTCCTGCCAAATAGGTTGTTTTTTTAATACCTAATCATTATGAGGGTGGTAATAATGGATTTTTATCGGTTCATTATCTGAATAAATGGATTTTTCATAACAGCCTTCTATTAATCAGGCATTTAAATCCTACATTAAACGAAAACTTTTCTGCATTTTTGCAGCTGAATATATTCAACTACCGGATGAAGCAAGCTATTTATCAACAATTCACCTCTTTTAAGCAGCAAGGCCGAAAGTCGTTTGCAGTATTAATTGATCCAGACAAAGCCGATAACAAACAAATCGATCAATTGGTGCAATTAGGGCAAGAAGCTAAAGTAGATTACTTTTTTGTGGGTGGGAGTTTGGTAATTTCCGATACTTTAGATGCGTCAATCCAACAAATAAAAGCATGTTGCGACATTCCGGTGGTATTGTTTCCTGGTTCTCCCTCTCAAGTGAGCAAATATGCTGATGCATTGCTGTATTTATCATTGATATCGGGTAGAAACCCCGAACTATTGATAGGACAACATGTTTTGAGCGCACCTACAGTAAAAAGAAGTGGTTTAGAGATTATCTCTACCGGATATATGGTGGTGGATGGAGGTGCTCCTACCACCGTATCATATATTTCAAATGCCGCACCACTTCCATCCGATAAAGCAGATATAGCCACATGTACTGCTATGGCAGGTGAAATGTTGGGAATGAAATTAATATATATGGATGCCGGGAGTGGCGCTAAACAACCTATTTCAACAGAAATGATTGAAAAAGTATCATCTAATATATCCATACCACTTATCGTTGGAGGAGGTATTACAGCTCCCGAAAAAGCCTACATGAATTGTAAAGCAGGTGCAGACGTGATTGTTGTTGGCAATGCCATAGAAAAGGATGTGCAACTGATCAAAGAAATTAGCGCAGCGGTTCATGCCAACGCTAATATAAAAGTATAACTGTATTTTTTACCGTTTTTCCCATTCAATAGCTCGGTTAATTTAACTTGCACATCAACGATTGTTACAATTCTGTGATGCATTTTTAGTTATCAAAATCTTAAAAAAGTTCCATCGCTTCATTGCTTTAGCTTAAAATCAGGCTTTTGTCTACAGTTTAACGTTTGCTAAACTTTAGCCAATGAAATATTCTACTACTTTAACCCTTTAAATAAATAAACAATCTCAATAAAAAGCCCCCCAATGAAGAGAACACTATATACCATTTCGATTGTATTGATTATTGCAGTTACATTTGTAAACTGTTCTAAAGAATATACCACAACAGGTACTACTGAACTTTTTACCGCAGTTAAAACAGCTTTTGGGAGTAATATTGACCCCGAAAATTTATTGAATTATGCCAATCAGCTAGTGCCAGGTTATATAAGAAAAGACAACACTACACCTGGAAATTCAATCACCAACACAAAAGCAACACTGGGTAGAGTACTTTTCTATGATAAGAACTTAAGCATCGACAATACCATTTCTTGTGCAAGTTGTCATCAACAGGCAATTGCGTTTACAGATTCGGCTATAGCCAGCAAAGGCGTTGTAAATGGGTTAACAGGCCGACATGCCATGCGATTGGTTAATACTCGTTTTGCCGCAGAAAACAAATTTTTTTGGGACGAGCGTGCTGCTACACTTGAGCAACAAACTACCAAGCCAATGCAAGACCATGCCGAAATGGGGTTCAGTGGTTTAAGTGGCAGACCTAATATAACGGCATTATTAACAAAGTTGCAAGGAATTGGCTACTACAATGAATTGTTTAAATGGATTTATGGTGATATAAATGTTACTGAAACGAGATTACAAGAATGTTTGGCTCAATTTATCAGAAGTATCCAATCATTTGATGCTAAATACGATGTCGGAAGGGCACAAGTTGCTTCGGACAGTATTGATTTTCCCAACTTTACTGCACAAGAAAATGCAGGTAAAGCATTGTTTTTAAGTAAACCTATTTTTAATGCAACTGGTAATAGAATAGCTGGCGGCGTAGGCTGTGGCGGTTGTCATAGAGCCCCTGAATTTGATATTGACCCGAATAGCGGGAATAATGGTATTATTGGAAGTTTAAGTAGCAATACTCCAGACTTTTCCAACACACGTGTTGCCTCCTTAAGAGATGTTACAAATAGCACTGGCATACCAAATTCACCAATGATGCATACTGGAGTAATAACTACTATACAAAAAGCCATTGGTCATTATGGTAATATTAATGCCAACGGTAATAATCCCAATTTAGATGCTCGACTAAAACCGAATGGGTTTGGTCAACAATTGCATTTAACCGCACCAGAGGTTAACTCCCTAATTGCTTTTCTGAATACACTAACAGGTAAAAATATTTATACTGATGTTAAATGGAGTAATCCATTTAAATAACATCACCAATACCTTTCCCCTTAAAAGAGAAAAAGGGTCACTTTAAATATGAAAATGCAGCTTTAATATCTTTTTATTGCTTGCATTTTCATATTTTTTATTTTAATATATATATTGCCAATATTGAATTTTAGCAGATTATTTATTCTTTTAGAAATAATTTAATCAAATTTATTTGTACCGAACGGTCTGTTTGTTTAATTTTGTATGAACCATTTAAAAACTGGCATCTCATTAGGATTCTATAGAAAATGATCATTACCTAATAAGAAATGGTTTTACTGAATTATTCATTAAATAAGCAGTGCCAGAATTAATTAAGAATAAATAAACAACATGCATGAACAGAAAATTTATTTAGTAATCAATGCGGTACCAAATACCGACGATTTATTAAGCTTTCAAAGTTATCTTTCTCAAATTATGGTAATATTTAATCAATTTGGCGGAATTCAACAACAACGTTTTAAAACACTGGAACAAGTAATGGGAAACGGAGGAATAAAAGCTATAGCAGTTTTTGAATTTCCGGATACTGCTACCATTAAAGAGATGTTAGCAAGCGATACATTTAATGCGCTGAACGATTTAAGGAAAAAAGCTTATAAACAAGACGTTGATTTAATGATTTGTGAAGAACTCTAGTAGTATTTACCTTGCTTGCTGAATTTCGTTTAATCAACCTACAGAATCAGCTATGAATCAAAAACACAACAAAGAGAAAGTAATACAATTGGGCATCCAACTATTTAGTGGAAAAGGATACAACAATGTTGGACTAGATGAAATATGCAAAACAACAGGTATGACTAAAGGTGCTTTTTACAATGCATTCGAAAGCAAAGAAAATTATTTACTAGAAACCATATATAGTTTTGATCAAACTAATTCTGCACGTATCATTAAAATGTTGACGGCAAAGCCAGGCGATAAAGCAATTGATTTATTAAAACATTTTTACACCGATATGCTGAAACGTCAACCAAAATTAAATTATATGGGTTGTATGATTAATAATATGATGTCGGAACTAGGTGCTTTAAACGAAAAAGTTGGTAATGCAACCAAAGAAGGATTTACAAGAATTATTGAAAGCATTGAACCGACAGTATTACAAGCACAACAAGAAGGAGACCTCACATTCGACTATACTTCAAAAGAAATTGCCACATTGTTACACTGCACATTTTATGGCGTTTTAACCAGTGCAAAAAGCTTGAACAGTAATGCGCAGGCATTACACACAATGAATATTTTATTTAATACATTAACAACAAAAAAATGAACTCTATTACAACTATTAAAAGAGAAATAACCATTCAATTACCCAAAGAAAAAGTTTGGTCATTACTAGCAGATTTTGGCAATGTATGTCATGGACATCCTAAAGTAAGTAAATCATATGTAACATCATCTATCACACAAGGCATTGGTGCTACCAGGCATTGTGATTTTACTATGATGGGCGCGTCGGCAGAAGAAAAAATTGTAGCGTGGAATGAAGGCCAATCAATGAAAATTCAAGTATATCAATTAAAGAAAATGCCTGGCATCAAAGATTTAAGTTTAGAATTGAGCATCAGAGAAAATGCCGATGATACTGTTTTGACTGGACATTTAAATTATACGATGAAAAATAAATTTTTCGATTTCATGAATAATATGGTGATGAAAAAAATGAATGCCGAATTAATTGATGGTATAATGGCAGGTCATAAAAAATATTTTGAAACAGGTGAAATTGTAACTGAAAAAACAAAACTTGATTTAAATAAAGTGGCAAAACTGAAGTAATTACTATTCATTTAAAAGGATAATAATTACTGTTCTACCCCTTTATACAAATGGTTATGCTCCAAAGAATGGTAACTTTGAAGCATAACCATTTTTTATGAACAACAAGTACGCCATTATTAATGGGGCTTTAACGCCCGAATCGTCGGCATCTGTATTGGTTGCAGATTTATCCATCCAAAGGGGCTATGGCATTTTTGATTTTTTAAGTGTCCAAAATTTCAAACCTGTATTTTTAGAAGACCATTTAAACAGATTTTACTTTTCAGCTCATGCAATGCATTTACAGGTCAACTATACACAACAAGAACTTACGAATTGGATATTAGATCTAATTAAAGTAAACCAAATGCCCTATTCCGGAGTGCGAATCACCTTAACAGGTGGCTATTCTGAAGATGGCTATTCAATTACAACACCTAATTTAATTATTACACAAAGTGCATTAAATCAACCCGTTAGCAATATTAATGAGGGAATTAAACTGGTTACTTACGAGCATTTAAGGCAATTGCCTGAAGTGAAAACAATTAATTATTTACAAGCCATTTATTTACAACCATTCATAAAACAACAACAGGCAAATGACATATTGTATCATTACAACGGACTTGTATGCGAATGTCCAAGAGCCAACTTTTTCATAGTTACTCATGAAAATGAAATTATTACACCTCTTAAAAATATTCTCAACGGAATTACTCGTTCTAAAATTTTATCATTTAATCAATTTAAAAGTTATGAAGCTGATATTACGCTAAATGAAATGTACGAAGCTAAAGAAGCTTTTATTACTAGTACTACAAAAAATATCATTCCAGTTCTACAAATTGATGGTCGAATGATTGGTGATGGGAGGGCAGGAAAAATAAGCCAACAGTTATATACAACATTATTGAATTTGAAAAAAGAGTAAAAATATACTTATGAAAAAACTTAACAATAAAGTAGCGATTGTTACTGGTGCAGGCGCTGGCATGGGTAAAGCGATTACACTATTATTTATGCAAGAGGGCTGTAAAGTGATTGCTGCAGACATTAATGCGGCACGTTTAGTAGATTTAGTAAAAGAAGCTTCCGATTTAAAAGAATACCTTACTACAGTTGTGGCAGATATGTCAATTGAAGCAGATATAGAAAAAATGACTGCTTTAGCAATTAGCACTTATGGCACATTAGATATTTTAGTTAACAATGCTGGTGTGATGGATCAGTTTGCACCTGTAGGTGAATTAGACAATTTAACTTGGGAAAAAGTAATGGCCGTAAATGTTGATGGTCCGTTTAAAGCTATGCGCAGCGCCTTGAAAATATTTTTACCTAAATCAAGTGGTGTAATTATTAACATTTCTTCAATTGGTGGATTACAAGGCGCACGTGCAGGTGCTGCATATACTACCAGTAAACATGCCTTAATTGGATTAACCAAAAATACTGGATATATGTATGCTACTTTAGGAATTCGTTGCAATGCTATTGCACCTGGAGCAGTAAATACAAGTATCAGAGAAACTATCGACTTTACTAAAATTAGTTCGTTGGTGAATGAAAGAATAATGCCAGGCATGGTATTAAATCCGCGAAGCGGAGAGCCTAATGAAATTGCCAAAGCAGCACTTTTTTTGGCAACAGATGATGCAAGTTTTGTGAATGGGACAGTATTAACAGTTGATGGAGGTTGGATTGCCTACTAATAATATACTAACCCGCTTTTGGCAAAAGCTTGGTCCCGGTTTAATTACAGGAGCAAGTGATGATGATCCATCGGGCATAGCGACTTATTCGCAAGCAGGCGCTGCTTTTGGATTAGCTACTTTATGGACAGCTTTTCTCACCTTCCCTTTGATGGCAGCGATGCAAGAAATGTGTGGCCGAATTGGCTTGGTTACTTCCGAAGGTTTAACTGGCAATTTAAAAAAACATTACCCCAAACCAGTTTTATTCATTATGTTGGTTTTTAGCTTTCCGGCAATTGTATTAAACATTGGTGCAGATATTGCTGGTATGGGAGCAGTTGGTAACCTATTGTTCCCATCTATACATGCAACTTATTTTAGTGTAGTTTTTACAATATTATTGCTGGTTTCTATGATCTATTTTTCTTACCAAAAAATAGCAGCAATCTTAAAATACCTCTGTATTGTGTTATTGGTTTACTTATTTATTCCTTTTTTTTATCAGCAAAATATTGGTCAGATTATTCGGTCAACATTGATTCCAAATTTTCAATTCAACAAAGCATTTCTAAGTATTTTAGTGGGCATTTTGGGCACTACTATTTCTCCTTATCTTTTTTTCTGGCAGGCTACCATGGAAGTAGAAGAAATGAAAAAGAAAAAAATGTTAATGGTCAATAAAAAGATTATACATGCCATGAAAAAAGATGTAGATATTGGAATGTTGTTTTCTAATATTGTGATGTTCTTCATCATTCTCACTACAGGCACCGTTTTATACAACAGCGGGATTCATCAAATAAATACAGTTGAAGAGGCTGCAGAAGCTTTAAAACCATTGGCTGGCCAAAGTGCGTACCTGTTATTTTCTTTGGGTATTATTGGAACGGGTCTATTAGCAATACCTGTACTTAGTGGTTCCTTGTCACACATAGTATGTGAAACTTTTGGATGGAAAGAAGGGCTTGATCATAAATTTCATGAAGCAAGACCTTTTTATACGATTATTGCATTGTCATTAATTGTTGGATTATCGATGGGATATTTGGGAATCAGTCCAATAAAAGCATTAATATATTCCGCTATCTTGTACGGACTAACTGCACCAGTTCTGATTGCAATTATATTGCACATTTGCAATAACAAAACAATTATGGGTAAATTTACCAATTCAAAAAAATCAAATATTTTAGGAATTGCTACACTACTTCTTATGAGCTTTGCCGCCATTATTTTAATTTGCATATAATTCATTCGTCTTCTATTTACAGTAAACCAACCATTATGTCAATACATCACTTTAATATTTCCGGTTTAAATAATCAGGAGGTAATAGATGCGAGAAATTTATACGGAAAAAATCAATTGGATTATAAAAGAGAAAATGGATTTATAGATGCTGTAAAAAGTTTAGCCAAAGAACCCATGGTAATTTTATTGTTGGTTGCTTCTGCAATTTATTTTATTAGTGATAAAACTGGAGATGGAATTTTCATGGCAGCTGCAATTATATTGGTAGCTGCAATTTCGCTGTATCAAGATTCAAGAAGCAGAAATGCATTAGAAAAATTAAAAACCTTTACACAACCCAATTGCAAAGTAATTAGAAACGGATTAACTGAAGAGATTCAAACAGAAGATTTAGTAATTGGCGATTGTCTTATGATAGAAGAAGGAGAATTGATTTCGGCAGATGGAACCATAATACATTCGAATGATTTTTCTGTAAACGAATCGATATTAACCGGAGAATCCTTTACTGTATACAAGGACAAAGACAAGGCAGACAATAGCATTTATAGTGGCACTACCGTAGGAAGTGGATTAGCTATTGCCCGCGTAACAGCTATAGGCAATACTACAAGATTAGGAAAAATTGGCAAAAGTATAGAAAGCATTGAAAATGAAGCGACCCCTTTAGAATTACAAATTAATCATTTCGTAAAATTAATGGTAATAATTGGGGCAATTGTGTTTGCAATTGTTTGGGGGATTAACTATTTTAAAACCAATAATATACTAGATAGTTTATTAAAAGCACTCACTTTGGCAATGAGTATTTTGCCTGAAGAAATACCTGTTGCTTTCACAACATTTATGGCACTGGGTGCATGGAGATTAATGAAAATGGGTATTGTGGTGAAACAGATGAAAACGGTTGAAACACTTGGTAGTGCTACAGTAATTTGTACTGATAAAACTGGTACAATTACCGAAAACAAAATGAGTTTGGCAAAAATCTATACGCTTTCGGCCAATACAATTACCAATATTTCTAATGCACTCAGTGTAGAAGAATTGTCGCTCATTAGTACTGCTATGTGGGCTAGTGAACCAATTCCATTCGACCCAATGGAAATAGCCCTACATCAAAGTTATGCAGCAAATACAAAGTCTGATGAACGTCCGCACTATAAAATGATACATGAATACCCTTTAAGTGGAAAACCGCCGATGATGACGCATGTTTTTGAAGACTTACAAGGCAACAGAATTATTGCTGCGAAAGGAGCTCCTGAAGCAATAATGAATGTTTGTGTACTCAATGAGGCAGAAAAGAAAGGAGTTGAAAATGCCATCGAATTAATGGCTGCGGAGGGTTACCGTATTTTAGGTGTAGGTATTGGTTTTTTTGAAGGAACAGCATTTCCGGATGAGCAACAAAAATTTCGATTTTCTTTTAAAGGTATCATTGGCTTTTATGACCCACCTAAACACAATATAAGAGCAGTATTAGAAGGATTTTATTCAGCAGGAATTGAAGTGAAAATTGTTACTGGAGATAATTCTGCTACCACCACTTCTATTGCCAAACAAATTGGCTTAAACGGTCACCAGGCCTGTTTAACAGGCGACGAGCTGATGCTATTAGAAGATGGGGGCTTGGAGGAAAAAGTACTGGCAACAAAATTATTTACAAGAATGTTTCCGGAAGCAAAACTGAAAATAATTAATGCACTAAAAGCCAACAATGAAATTGTTGCCATGACTGGCGACGGAGTGAATGATGGCCCAGCATTAAAAGCCGCACATATTGGAATTGCCATGGGGAAAAAAGGCACCGAAATTGCCAAACAAGCAGCTTCACTTATATTAATGGAAGACGATTTGTCGATGATGTTAGAAGCAGTTGCAGTAGGTAGAAAAATATATGCCAATCTAAAAAAAGCCATTCAGTATATAATATCTATTCATATTCCCATCGTATTAACCGTATTCATACCATTGGCATTAGGATGGTTGTACCCCAATATCTTTACGCCTGTTCACATTATTTTTTTAGAATTAATCATGGGCCCTACCTGTTCTATTATTTATGAGAATGAACCGATGGAAAAAAATACCATGTTGCAAAAACCACGACCTATTAGCGCTACATTTTTCAATTGGAAAGAATTAACCACCAGTATTGTTCAGGGTCTGGCTATAACAATAGGATCATTAGCAGTATATCAATATGGTGTACACCAAGAATATACCGAAGTAATTATTCGTACCATGGTATTCATTGTACTGATAGCAGCCAATATTAGTCTTACATTAGTAAATAGGTCATTTTATTATTCGGTGTTAACTACGTTGCAATACAAAAACAATTTAGTAGGACTAATCATAGCCATTACCATTGTAATTACTGCAATCTTGCTGTATGTTCCGTTGTTTGCCAACTTTTTTCAATTTATTCCATTAACTGCATTGCCAATGACTATTAGCATTGGTGCAGGTTTCGCATCGGTAATTTGGTACGAAATCATCAAATGGTTTAAACGAAAACAAAATCCCTTAACGTAAACTACTAGTATCTACCCTTGATGGTGTTTGTGTTCCATTTACAATACCCTTAGCACTTATAGCAATGGCTTTAATAATCTTTGTCATGTTAGCTATATCTAAGGTGCTTATTTCATCACTTGCTTTATGGTAGTTAGGCTCACTGTCCATTTTAGAAGTAGAAATAGTATGTGCAGGAACGCCCAGTCTGGCAAGTGTTGCATTATCTGAGCGATAAAATAATTGTTGCTCGGGGTAAGGATCGGCATAAAAATTAAATTCCGATCCTTTTAAATTTTCCTGCAACAAAGTACCCATATTGGTTTTGTCGAATCCGGTAATATAAGCGCTATTGGCACCCCATTTACTTTCGGTACCAATCATTTCTATATTAAACATAGCCACTACTTCATTGGGGTTGAATTGGCGTGAAAAATAAGTTGCACCAAAACCACCCACTTCTTCTGCAGTGAAAGCCGCAAATACTAAAGTTCTGGCATTATTATTCAATACTTTATAATATTTAGCCAATAACATCATTGCAGTGGTACCTGCTGCATCATCATTTGCCCCATTAAAAATAGAATCATTGTTAACCATGTTTTTACTGTTAATGCCTAAATGATCGTAATGGCCCGAAAAAATCACATATTCATTGGGCAGACTTTTACCTGGCAAAACACCTACTATATTTGCTAATTGTTGTTCTTGTATAATATGTGTTGCGTTAATTGTAAAGGTTGTAGGCACTTGAGAAGTTAAAACAAATATTACCGAATGTTTAGACTCAAACATAGACGATTTAAACTGAACCAATCTGCCAAAATTACTACTAAAAGAAGTATCTACCCATACAATGGCATTTTTAGAAAGTGATAAATACTTACGAGCTTCCCCAAAAAAATTAGCACCTTTATTTATTGTAGAGATTTCATAGTCTGATTTTTCATCTACCAATAATGATGGTTTACAAGTTACTGCAATTACATTTCTACTATTAATATCGACTCCATCAAGAGTAGCCGATGCGTTAATAAATTTAGCTTTAATCATTTTAAATGCCTGCAAATAGCCATTATTAGGTTTTAACTTTTGTAACCCTGTAGTCTCAAATTCATTGGCTACAAAAGCTGCCGCTTTATCAATTCCGGCAGAAAAAGCACGACGCCCTTCCATACTATCAGCTGAAAGTATTTTTTCTATTCTCTCTACTTCTTTTACATTTATAATGGCATCTATATTTTGGGCTTGTAACCCTACCATAACTACAAAAAAACAGATAAGAAAGAAGATTATTTTTTTCATGTGTTTATATTTATTGTATTTATTTGTTGCCTTTTATTCACCAAATAAACGAATCTATTAGTAAATATTTATTTATTTTGGATCATTTTATATGATTAATTTTTCATTTCTAGGTTAACTGAACAAGAATTCAATGTCATTTTCTGTTAATCCTTTTACAAAGCTTTCTTCTTCGCTAATCAATTCGTCGGCCAATTTCTTTTTGCGCTGCTGTAATTGCATAATTTTTTCTTCAATGGTGCCTTTACAAACCATGCTGTAAGCAAATACAGGTTTAGTTTGTCCGATTCGATGTGTTCTATCAATAGCTTGTTGCTGTACTGCCGTATTCCACCAAGGATCAAATAAAAATACATAGTCGGCAGCAGTAAGTGTTAATCCGGCATTTCCTGCTTTTAAACTTATTAAAAATACTTTTTCAATACTATCCGACTGTTGAAATTTATTGACTAATTGTTGCCGTTGTTCTAATGGTGTTGTTCCATCTAACCTACAAAAAGGTATATTGTTTTTAATGAAATCTTGCTCTAACAAATCTAACATTCCTGTGAACTGAGAAAAAACCAAGGCTTTGTGGTTGGGGATAATATTCAGCAATTCTTCTACTAAAATTTCTGTTTTAATAGAATCTGTTGCAAAAATATCTTCATCTTTTACCAATAAACAACTATTACATAACTGTCTCAACTTAAGCAAACCATTCAGTACCGACAATTTCCCTGCACCTAATCCTTTTTCCTGTATTTCTAACAATACACTGTTTTTAATATTTTCTTTGATGCTTTCGTAAGCAAGTTTTTGATCTACACCCATTTCACACCATAAAATACTTTCTACTTTTTCTGGAAGATCTGTAGCCACTTGTTCCTTTGTTCTTCGTAAAATAAACGGGGCAGTTAATTTTTTTAGTAAAGCAATTTTCTCGGGGTCTTGTTCTCTATCAATAGGATCTGCGTATTCTCTTTTGAAAAATTCTCTATTACCAAACATACCAGGCAATAAAAAACTCAATTGAGCGTATAAGTCAAAAGTATTATTCATTACAGGCGTACCACTTAATGCAACTCTACATATAGCGTTAAGTTGATTCACTGCTTTGGTTATTAATGCAGCTGGATTTTTTATGTTATGACTTTCATCAATTACTGCAATACCAAAAGGTACGCTGGCCAATTCTTCTATATCATTGCGTAAAGTGCTGTAAGTAGTAAGCACTACATCAAAGTTGTTATCAATTACATTATTTACTGATCTATTTGGGCCATGGTGTACAAATGTTTGCAGGTGAGGGGCAAATTTTTCGAACTCTTGTTGCCAGTTGTATAACAAGCTAGAGGGGCAAACAATGATATTTTTTTGTCCTTTTTGTTTTTGTTGGTAGTAAGCTATAAAGCAAATGGTTTGCAAAGTTTTACCCAAACCCATATCATCAGCCAGGCAGGTTCCGGCGCCTGCTTCTGCAAGCAATGCCATCCATTCAAATCCCTTGTGTTGATATGGTCTGAGTGTTGCTTTGATGCTTGCCGGAATTGAATATAAAACAGAATCTGATTGTTGCCATTTGTTCCATTTATTCCACCACTCTTCTTTTAATTGTTTTTGTAACTCAGGGGCATCGGTATTCGCCTCTGTAATAATCATCCACTGTGGTGCTTTGATTTCATTTTTGCTTTGAATAAATCCATGCTTTACAATAGTGCCATATTGATGAATCCATTCAACACCTAATACACCTAAGCTACCATCTTTTAACATGATGGCTTTCTGAGATGCCAACAAAGTTTTTTGCAAGTCGTTTAAACCTATTTGTTCATCACCAAACTTCAAAGAAAAATTAATAATGATGTGATTATCCATTTTCTCTGTTATTACAAAGGTAGTAATTGGCTTATGCGCACTATACCTAAAATGCTGAAGCATGTCCATCCCTATTAAAGGAATATCTTGATCTAAAAACTGATGGTATGCTTTTAAGAACCATTGTTTTTTTTGTGCATCAGCAAACGACAAATAAAAATACCCATTGTTTTGTTTAGAAAAATTAGCATGCATATTTCTTAGCTGCAAAGAAAATTGTTCTTCAGCATCCTTGTTACGAACAACACAATAGTCAACACCATTCTTAGTTATGTTATATGTATTTTGCCATTCGCCCTCAACTACTATACCATCATAATCCCACTGTGGAGTGAGTACCAAAAACGAGCCACTAATTTCGCTTAAAAATATTTTGTGTTTAGGCAGCAATTCTATCGACTTCTGCTCAAATAAATTATTTCTATTTACTTTATAATCTTCTTCTAATTTACTGAGTATGTTTTCTGCAAATGCATTGAGATCTTTTGCATATTGTAACACATTAGCTGTAGACAACCATTCTAATGTTTTAAAATCTTTATGCGACAATAAAAAATATTCATTATTTGAAAGTAACAAAAAATGATACCTAGTAAAACTTTCCAGTTCATATTTATTGTCGTTCAACACAATAAAAGTTTGCACTGATAATCCTTCATTTCCTTTTACTACATCAAACTGCAACATTGGTTTAAACGTACTAAATACACAAGGGCTTGTTTTAGTGTTGCTTTTATTAACTATAATTCGGTGTTGCCATTTTACTAATGGGGCAAAAGGTTTTAACTGCTCAAAAATGCTGTGTAATTCTCTAAGTAATGCATTTTGATAAAAGGTTTCATAAGCAATTCCGCCTTTGGCATTTTTGTATCTATTGGCAATATCTGTTTGTCTTTTATCGCTGCTAATTTTATTGAATGCTAATAAAATGTCTTTAGTAGGTTTGGGTATTTTAGGGAAGGCCTTGGTTAATTCTTGTGCTGTTAATTCATGAATAATGGATTCAAATGCAGTTTTTGTTTTAATAATATGTTGCGATTGAATGATTTCTTTATTCAGTAATAGTTTTTGGGGCATTAACAGCAAACTAACCTTATCGTCCATTGCAAAATAAAAATTAAAAAGTAAAAACTCAAAAGGCAAAATTCAAAAAAACAAAAGCAAAACAAGCAGATGCCTATCGATGAATTTTGCAAAGAATGGCAAATGTAAAAGGTTGAAATTAAATTATTGAAAATTTAATGAACAAATGTAGATAAAATTAAAGTGGCCATTTTAAACAATGCGTTACAAACTCATCATTTCTTTGAACTTAACTGTTTGGCGGCGACTAACTTCGATTTTTTCACCCCCTTTTAAATCTAGCAGCAGACCACCGTTGAAATAAGGTTCAATTTTTTCGATCCATCTGAGGTTAATGATATGTTTTCTATTCGCCCTAAAAAATATTCTATCATCTAACCTTTCTTCTAATGCATTTAAAGATTTTAATATAAGTGGTTTATTGGGACCAAAAAACACTTTAGCATAGTTGCCTACACTTTCGAACAATCGAATTTCATTTAATTTTACAAACCAGCAACGTTCTCCATCTTTAACAAATACCTGGTCGTTCTCAGTAAGTGGGCCTCTATTACCATTGGCAATACCCATACTTTCTTTTATCAATTCGGCTTGTAATTTTTGTATAGCGTCTGATAATCTTTTGGGTTCAATTGGCTTTAATAAATAATCAAGCGCATTTACTTCAAAAGCCTTGATAGCGTATTCATCGTAAGCAGTAGTAAAAATTACCTTGGGCGATTTTTCAACTTCGGCCAATAAATCAAATCCAGTTTTGCCGGGCATTTGAATATCTAAAAAAATAAGGTCTGGATGAAGCGTTTCGATTTTCTCTATACCATCATCTACATTAGCAGCTTCTTCAATTACTTCTATTTCATTGTGGTTTTGAAGTAATTTTTTCAACTCATTCCTAGCCAATCTTTCATCATCTATTATAATTGCTTTAATAGCCATATATTATATTTTTTTAAACCAATGTCGGCACTTCACTTACCGGCATAATAATTTTTGCTTCAACTAAATTATCTCGCTCCTCTTTTATTTGAAAATATGCGTTTGCACCAAACAAAAGTTTTAACCGATTTCTAGTGCTACTTATGCCGAAACCTTCCGAGTCATTCATATTGATTAAAGTGCCAGTATTTTGTACGATTAGTTCATGGTTATGGTTGGTATAATTAGAACTAATTTTTATCGTACCTCCATTCTTTTGTTTACTGATTCCGTGTTTAATCGCATTTTCTACTAAGGTTTGCAACATCATGGGCGGAATAGGCTGATCTAATGTATCGTCATCAATATCATATGCTACAGTTAATCTATCTTCAAAGCGAATGTACTCTAACGCCAAATAATCTTTTACAATACTTAATTCTCTTTCAAAAGAAACTGTCTCCATTTTTTCTGCCTGCATACTACTCCTCAACAAGTTACTAAGCTCTGTAATGGCGGATCTGGCACGTTCCGGATTTTCATCTACTAATGCACGAATACTGTTAAGCGCATTAAAAATAAAATGCGGGTTGATATGCGCCTTGATGGTATTAAGTTCCATCTCTTTTACCAGGCTTTCTAATTTTACTTTTTGGATTTCTGTTTTAGTGCCTAGTTCAATATAATGCCACAAATAGTAGATTGATACCCAAACTAATAACAAGGGAGAATCGGAAACGAGATTGATTAAAAAGCGTTTTTCAACAGATACTTTTACTTTTGGATTATATAAATGCAACCATTCGGCCAATGCACTATTGGTTAAATTAAATAAAACCAAAAAGGATAGCAACAAAAAAGTTAACATCCACCACTTTTTATATAATTCAGGGGGGAGTAGGTTTAAACTTTTAATTGCAACTCTTAGTAAATGTGTGAAAAATAGTCCAGTAAGGATAATGAGTAACAACTTAAAATAAAATATATTGTTGTTTTTACTATCAAATACAAAAGTAAAAAACACCATAGTAAGACCGTACAAGGTCCACCCACTCAATTGACACCACCAGTATATTTCTTTTTTAGGCCTATTTCTCATGTGTTATAAAGATAAAAAATACTCGTTAGGATTTAGCTTATTTTAGGATTAAAGGCAAATTCGGCTGCTATTTGGTTGAAAATATAATTTAAAACATCTAAACATTTGAAAATATTAAATGTAATATTACAGACGGCTGTTTTATGAGCCACCAATATCCTAAATTTGTCACTTAAATATGCTATGCATGGAGTTTAATCCGGGTCCACTTCTACAAAAAATCAACTGTCCAGCTGATCTAAAAACGCTGGGAAAGGAACAATTGCACCAGGTTTGTGATGAATTACGTCAATATATAATAGATGTAGTAAGTGTACATGGCGGGCATTTTGCAGCTAGTTTAGGTGTGGTAGAACTGAGTGTGGCATTGCATTATATTTACAACACCCCTTATGACCAACTGGTTTGGGATGTAGGCCATCAGGCTTATGGGCATAAAATATTAACTGGCAGAAGAGATGTTTTTTCTACGAATAGAAAGTATAATGGGCTGAGTGGATTTCCCAAACGCTCGGAAAGTGAGTACGATACATTTGGGGTAGGTCATTCTTCTACTTCTATTTCAGCAGCTTTGGGGATGGCGATGGCTGCAAAGTACCGTGGAGAAAATAGGAAATCGGTAGCTGTCATTGGCGATGGCTCTATGACAGCTGGTATGGCCTTTGAGGCGATGAATCATGCCGGTGTAGCAGATAGTGATGTGTTGATTATTTTGAACGACAATTGTATGAGCATTGACCCGAATGTAGGAGCGCTCAAAGAATACCTGACAGACATCAGTACCTCTCCTACCTATAATAAAGTACGGGATGAGATATGGAATTTAATGGGAAAATTACCTGTAGGAAAGAATTTTACCCGTGATATGGCCAGTAAATTAGAGGCGAGTATGAAAGGGGTAATTAGTAAAAGCAGTAATTTGTTTGAGGCATTACAACTCCGCTATTTTGGCCCAATTGATGGACATAATATCACCAAATTAGTTGATACGTTGAAGGATTTGAGGGATATACCAGGCCCTAAGTTATTACATATTGTAACGGTGAAAGGGAAAGGTTATGCTTTAGCAGAAAAAGATCAAACGAAGTGGCATGCACCAGGATTATTCGACAAGGTTACAGGTGAAATCATCCGAAAAAAAGTAGATAGCCCACAACCCCCTAAATACCAAGACGTTTTTGGCCATACACTTATAGAGCTGGCAGAAGCCAACGATAAAATAATGGGCGTTACTCCGGCAATGCCTAGTGGCAGTTCGTTGAAATTTATGATGGATAAGATGCCCCATCGTGCATTTGATGTAGGTATTTGTGAACAACATGCGGTTACTGTTAGTGCAGGGATGGCCTCGCAGGGGTTAAGGGTATTCTGCAATATTTATTCGTCATTTATGCAGCGCGCTTATGATCAGGTGGTACATGATGTAGCGATACAAAAACTACCTGTAGTATTATGCCTCGACAGAGCTGGCTTGGTAGGAGAAGATGGTCCTACGCACCATGGATGTTATGATATACCTTATATGCGTTGCATTCCAAATATGGTTGTAAGTGCTCCAATGAACGAAAAGGAATTACGCAACCTCATGTATACTGCGCAAATGGATACCAATAAATATCCATTTGTGATACGCTACCCAAGAGGAGAAGGAGTAATGATAGAATGGAAAACACCATTTGAAGAATTGCCAATTGGCAAGGGAAGAAAACTAAAAGACGGGAAAGATATAGCCATATTAAGTTTTGGCCATCCAGGTAATTTTGCCCAAACAGCCATACGTGAGTTAAGAACAGAAGGAATTGATCCTGCGCATTACGATTTACGATTTGTAAAACCAATTGATGAAGATCTATTACATGAAGCTTTTAGCCAATATGATAAAATTGTGACGGTAGAAGATGGGACTGTTGTTGGGGGCTTTGGATCAGCAATATTAGAATTTATGAATACCAATGGATACAATGCAGCGGTAACTATATTGGGGATACCCGACAGATTGGTAGAACATGGCACTCCTAAAGAATTGCACCGAGAGTGTGCGTATGATGCACAAGGTATTGCAGACGCAGTTAGAATGATGATGAAAAATACTGTTACAGTAAAATCAAGTTTAATAGATTAGTAATGGTACTGAAACCGAATCGCTATAACCTGTTTATTCAGGTGCTGCTTCGGTTTCAGTACTATTTGTTGATTCAGTTTTTTTATCGGCATTACTATTGGTAAAAGAAGCCTTATCAAAATCTAATACACCGCCCCCTTCATCTGCAACGTCTTCTGCCCTGTTGTCATTCCATTCAACAATAAAGTTGTTCATACCTTCTCCTACCATTAGCTTCATGTATTTCTGCTGAGATAGTTCTAAAATAGAGAGGAATAAGAATATTGCGTGAACTCTTTCTTCGCAAACTTCAAAGATTTTTTCAAATGCTACTGTTTTTTCCTTGGAAATAAAATCAAGCATATAATCTCTACAGCCTTCCATAGTATAGTTGTACCTAACAACGGTGTGGACTGGTTTATTTTGGCGATCATGAACTCGCTGCATTACTTTTTCAAACGATTTCATGAGTTTGAAAAGAGTAATGTTTTGAATTTCAGTTCCTTCGGAAGCTTCTTCGCCTATTTCTGCTATTTCCTTTTGTAGATTTCCTCTTTTAACCATTAGCATTCTGATGGCTTCCATTTCGGCCATTTGAGCAGCTGCTTCTTTAAATCGTTTATATTCAAGAATTTTATCAATTAACTCTTGACGAGGGTCTATTTCATTTCCGGCAGCATCTATTTCTTTACGAGGTAGTAATAAGCGAGCTTTAATGCGCATCAGGGTAGATACAAATAGAATGAACTCACTACTTAACTCAATATTCAATTTTTCGGAACTATGAATAAAATCAAGAAAATCTTTAATGATTTTGGTGATAGGAATATTGTAAATGTCCAACTCATCTCTCTCAATAAAAAACAAAAGGAGGTCGAAGGGCCCTTCGAATTGGTCTAATTTAATTTGATAATTTACGGTACTCACTGCACAATAGGGGGTTGATTAATACAAAGAAACAGAAACGGGCATTAAAAATGCCTGTTTCCATAAATATTTATTATAAATCGCCTTATTTTTTAAGCGCGTCTCTAATTTCCATTAAAAGTGCGTCGGTAGAAGAAGGTCCGGCGGGTGCTTCGGCAGGTTGTTTTTTCTTTAATTTATTGATTGCTTTTATAACCAGGAATACAACAAATGCTACTATAATAAAATCTATCAAATTGGTGATAAAAACCCCGTATTTCACAGCAACTTCGGCTATAGCAGGCGTGGTTATGTTGCCTTGTGCATCCTTAACAGCTTCTACTCCTTGTTTAATCACCCATTTATTTTCTTTAAAATCATTTCCACCGGTTAATAATCCTACCAGTGGCATAACCATACCATCTACAAAAGAGGATACGATTTTCCCAAAAGATATGCCTAAAATAAAGGCTACGGCAGTATCAACCAAGTTTCCTCTTATTGCAAAATCTTTAAATTCTTTCAACATTCCCATAAATTTTATTTTTAATTGAGTCACGAAAGATAAAATTATTTTTTCAATCCTGGATAATGCATATTTAGTCCTTTCAATAATTGCAGTAATTGATCAGCAACTATATATTCTTTGTACCAATTTTGATCGGAGGGCACAATAGTCCAGGGCACTTTATTACAATGGGTGAAACAATCTTCGTAAGCTTTCATGTAATCCTTCCACAGCTTGGCTTCTTCGAAATCTTTTTCGTTGTATTTCCATTGCTTACCGGGCTCTTTGATGCGTTCATTTAATCGTTTATTTTGTTCTTCTGGAGAAACATGCAAGTAAAATTTAAGGATATGGGTGTTGTTATGGTTAACCAACATACTTTCAAAATCGTTGATAGCTTTCATTCTTTCGGTAGCCAATTGATCATCGCACCATTTATGGACTCTGGTTACCAAAATATCTTCGTAATGAGATCTGTTGAAAAGTTGAATCATGCCTTTAGCGGGAGTATGTTGATGGATTCTCCAGAGAAAATCGTGTGAGAGTTCTTCGGGTGTAGGTGCTTTAAAAGATTTCACTTGTACCCCTTGAGGGTTAAGTTTGCCGAAAATATTTCTAATCAATCCATCTTTTCCACTGGCATCCATTCCCTGAATTACCACCAATACGGAATGCTTAGCTTCAGCAAATAACAGATTTTGTAATTCGCTCAATGTTTCTAGCATTGCAACCGTTTTAGCTTTGATTTTTTCTTTATTAAATCCTTTTGCAGCCCGAGTACTTACTTTATTTAAGTTGAAAGAAGACATTGATGAAGGTTTTAATAAAAGTATTCATTTACACCATTAAAAACTGCACCTTTGCAAAAATTATTTTTGTGCGTGAAAAATTATTGAATTGGTTGATTTTTATTACCCTATGTGTGATCTGGGGAAGTTCATTTATTTTAATGAAAATTGGATTGGGCGATAAAATGGATGTTTTGAGCCCATATCATGTAGCTTCCCTCCGTTTATTAAGTGCAGGAGTGGTTTTGCTTCCATTTGCAATAAAAGCTTTCAAGCATATACCTTCCAATAAAAGAGTTTTGGTGATACTATCTGGCTTATTGGGTAGTTTTTTTCCGGCATATCTTTTCTGCATTGCCGAAACAAAGATAGACAGTTCATTAGCAGGAATAATGAATGCATTAACTCCACTATTTGTTATTGTTACTGGTATTTCATTTTTTCAGATGCGAATAAAAATGAGACAACTTATTGGCATACTAGTTGGTTTTATTGGATTGTGTTTATTGATTTTAGCTGGCAATTCGATCAGTTTACAATATTTTGGTTATGCATTTTTGGTATTATTGGCTACTCTTTTGTATGGCGTCAATGTGAATTTGGTGAGTAAACATATGCAAGGGATTGGATCGCTAGAAATCGCTTCAATGGCATTTGTATTTTTGATATTACCATGTATATTGATTCTGTATTTTACTGGATATTTTGCATTGCCATTAGAAAAATCAGTTTATTTAACATCAACACTGGCTTCGGCGGTGTTGGGTATTGGAGGCACAGCTATAGCGTCTGTATTGTTTTATATGTTAGTTAAAAGAGCGGGAGCCTTATTTTCCTCGATGGTAACCTACGGCATTCCATTTGTGGCTATTGCATGGGGTATTTGGGGAGGCGAGCAAGTTAATGCCTTGCAGGTTTGTTGCCTATGTATAATTTTAGGTGGAGTATATATGGTAAACAAAAAATAACCAACTGTAACTGATACAGTTGGTTATTTTTTATATTGTATTAAAAAGGTAAAATTATACCTGCATCATTTCTTTTTCCTTTAAAACAAGGTGTTTATCGACTGTTGCAATAAACTTATCTGTTGTTTCTTGAATATTTTTTTCGGCATCTTTAGCAGCATCTTCACTTAGACCATCTTTTTGTAATTTTTTAACTTGTTCAATTGCATCTCTTCTTATATTTCGGATGGCTACTTTAGATTGTTCTCCTTCTCCACCGGCTTTTTTAACCAATTCTTTTCTTCGCTCTTCGGTTAAAGGGGGCATAAATAAACGAATTTGCACTCCATCATTTTGGGGTGTAATGCCAATATTAGCGGCCATAATAGAACGCTCAATTGGTTGCAACATATTTTTTTCCCAGGGCTGAATACTAATTGTTCTAGCATCTAATACCGTAATATTGGCTACCTGGCTAATTGCTGTGGGAGCCCCATAATATTCAACAGTAATGCCATCAAGCATATTGGGATTTGCTTTACCAGCACGTATTTTTACCAATTCAGCTTCGAGATGCTGAATTCCTTTTTGCATATTTTGGGTAAGTTCGTCTAATATTAAACTTAATTCTTCCGTCATAATAGCTATTTAAATTGCTGCGAATTTAGTAAATCATTTTAAAAACAAGGGAAGTGAATCTACAAAATGCTTGAAAAAATGGTTGAAGCAGCAACAAGTTATTAAAAGGGCAACTTAAACACCCAAGATCTGTAAGTACTTAATTTATTGGATTTTCGTTTATTGAACTGTTGTGCAGTTTCATCGAGTTCAGCCCCTACATTTCCTCTAATTACCTGAAATTTTTTCGATTTGGAGTTACTGAATTTCAATGCATAAATTGCCAAATAAAACAGTATCACTTGTATTACTACAACTGTGGTGGTTCCTAATGGAAGTAAGCAATAAGTTATTGCCATAAAAGCAACTGAAGCTATTGAAATGGCATAAACTACTTTCCGATGCGACATGCCTCTGTCTAAAAGCAAGTGATGAATATGGTTACGGTCGGCATCAAATGGAGAAAATCCATTAAAAACCCTGATTGCAAATACCCGCAATGAGTCCATAAGAGGGATGAGTAATACACCAAAACCCATAGCTGGTTTAGCGGCAATGGTTATTGTTGCAGAATTGTTAGGCATATTAATGAATTGAATAACCAATATAGCATTAACCAACCCTATTAACATTGCCCCAGTATCACCCATAAAAATTCGGGCTGGCGAAAAATTGTACATTAAGAAAGCTGCAAGTGCGCCAGCAAAACTAAATCCAATGAGTGCGTAATAATGGTTGTTATTGGCAAATGCGATGAATCCAAAAAAGCAAGTGGTAATAATACCCGCACTTCCTGCCAACCCATCTACACCGTCAATTAAATTATACGCATTCATAGTAACAATAATGGTCATAAAAGAAAAGACAATACCGGCAGTTTTAGGCCAATGTTCAATTCCTAAAAAATTATCCATATTAGTAATCAGCAGGTTTGCTTTAAAGATTAAAATAGCAGCAACTGCTAATTGTCCGATTAATTTTTTTAATGGGGTAAGGATTAAAATATCGTCTTTAATGCCAAAAAAGAAAATTACCATAAAAGCGGCAAGGTAATATTGAATGGTGCCAGATACTTCCTGTGAAGAAAAATCGGCCATTAATAAGATGGCCATAATGAATCCACCAAAAATACCTAGACCACCTAAGGAAGGAATAGGACTCTGATGTAGCTTTCTTTCATCGGGATGATCGAAAAGCTTCTTCATATTAGAGACTTGTATAATAATAGGAATTGAGTAAAACGTAATGGCAAAGGCCATAATAACTCCTAAAATAAGGTTTTCCATGCAGATAGTTTTAAAGTACCCTAGGGGGGTCTTGTACTTTAATTGGATTATAATACAAAGGTATTTGTTTTTTAGTGAAATGGAGGGGATAAAAGTATTATATTTTATATATATCCATTTTTTTGTCAATTATTAATATTTTGCAACAATTGCGATTATCTTCGCTGCTCATTTGAAACAACATAAATTATGGCAAGCATTTCTGAATTAAAGGATATTTCTAACCAAGTTCGCAGAGATATTGTACGAATGGTACATGGAGTACAAAGTGGTCATCCGGGTGGATCGTTGGGATGTACTGATTTTTTAACGGCTTTGTATTTTCATAGTATGAAGCACCAGACCAATTTTTCGATGGATGCATTTCAGGAAGATGTTTTTTTTCTTTCTAATGGGCATATTTCACCTTTATTTTATTCGGTTTTAGCACGTTCAGGTTATTTTGATGTTAAAGAATTGGCTAGTTTCAGAAAATTAAATACCCGCTTGCAGGGTCATCCAACTACCCATGAGCATTTACCCGGTGTAAGGATTGCCAGTGGTTCGTTAGGTCAAGGTATGAGTGTAGCAATTGGCACAGCACTAAGTAAAAAATTAAATAAAGATTCGCATTTAGTATTTTCATTACATGGAGATGGTGAATTGCAAGAAGGACAAATTTGGGAGGCTGTAATGTTTGCTGCACATAACAAAGTAGATAATTTAATTTCAACTATAGATTTTAACGGACAACAAATTGATGGCCCTACTAGTAAAGTGTTGAGTCTAGATAGTTTAAGTGCAAAATTTGAGGCATTTAACTGGATGGTTTTAAACATGATCGGCAATGATATGGATGATGTTGTAGCTGTATTAGATAAAGCAAAATCTTTAACCGGGCAAGGAAAACCTATTTGTATTTTAATGAAAACAGAAATGGGAAAGGGAGTAGATTTTATGGAAGGAAGTCATGAATGGCATGGTATAGCGCCAAATGATGACCAGTTGGCAAAGGCATTGGCTCAATTACCTGAGACTTTAGGAGATTATTAATTGAGTTAACTTTTAAGTGAAAAAGAACGACCTCCCGCTTTGCGGGAGGTAATATAAGCTGCAGCAAATGCTATTACACCAACAGTAGCTAATACTAATAGGTAATCTGTAACTGAAGATTTTACCGGATAGTAATCTATTAAAAATGTAGAGCCCCCTAGTTTAAGCAGGTGAAATTTATCTTGCAAAAAGCAAATGCATCCTGCTAAAACCAACCCAATCGATGCTCCTATTGCTGCTAATAAAATGCCTTCTAGTAAAAAAATATTTTGAATACGAGCGTTATTGGCTCCCATTGCTTTTAATACTGCTATATCTTTTTGTTTTTCTAGAACCAGCATAGTTAATGCGCCAATAATATTAAAAGCAGCCACTACTAAAATAAGGGAGAGTATACCATATATTACCCATTTTTCAATTTGCATTACGGCATAAAGCGAGCGGTTTTGTTCGTATCTGGTTAATACATTACAGTTGCCACCCATGATAACTTTAAGTGACTGCTGAACTGCTTTTTCATTGTCAACAGCGGTTTTAATTTCTATAGCGCTAAACTCGTCTGGCGCCATATTGAGCATATACTTTAAGAAATTAAGGTTCGTAAATACATACTTATTATCGAAATCTTGTTGAATAATAAATGCGCCTGCGGGCTTTACTGTGTATGAGTTTAATCCATCGGAAGCATTAAAAGAAGTGGCATTTTTATTAGGTAGATAAAGTACTGTAGGTACAATATTTCTATCGATATTAATACCAGCGGCATTTTCAATACCAACGCCCATAACAATGGCAGGAACTTCTTGTGAACCAATGTTAAATTGTCCGTGTTGAACATAAGGGGCAATATTGTTTACCTTATTATAATGAGGCTCAACACCTTTTACGGTAACAATGGTTTGGAAGTTACTCATTAAGAGTGCCTTTTCTTCTGCAATAAAGCTATAGGCGGTAATTGCTTTGAGGGCATTTATTTGCTTAATTTGTTGAGTAGAAATATGAAAAGTTTTTGATTGGGCGGGAACAACTTTTACAGATGCATAACAATCAACATACAAGCTTTTAACCAGGTCTTCAAAACCATTGAATACACTTAAAATAATAATTAGTGCTGCAGTACCTACAATGATGGCGGTTACAGCAATCCATGCAATTATATTAATAGCATTGGTAGACTTTTTAGAACGAAAATAACGCCATGCAAAAATAAGATTCATTGAAAGGAGTGCATTTTTAAGTGGCCGAAAATGAATAATTACATTTATTCTTCGGATTGGTTGGTATTCAGTTTTTTAAATACTTCTTCCATTTTAAACACATAATCTAAAGTGTCATCATTATAAAAATGAATTACTGGGATTCTGCGAAGTTGGTGCTTCATTTTATCGGCCAGTTCTTTTTTAATTTCCCATGCTCTACCTTCTATGGTTTTCATTGTTTGGGCAGCATCTTTTACTTGAAATAAGCTTAAGTAAACCCGGGCTTCGAGTAAATCGGGGGTTACTTTCACGTTGGCAATAGATACCATTCCACCATCAATCATGGTTAAATTAAGCCGGCGAAAAATATCATTAAATTGTTCTTGTAGTGCTCCTGCTACCTGACGTTGGCGTTTTCCCTCCTCCATACTTCGTGTTTATGCTGTAAAATTAGGTACTTTAATGGTATAATAACTAAAAAGCGGTTGTATCTGATGAAACAACCGCTTTGGTATTCAAATAATTATTTGATTAATCTGTGGATGGTTTTACTAAACCGAGCTTAGCTTCTAAACTGAGGGTAGCATGCGGTACGGCACGTAAGCGAGCTTTGTCGATTAGTTTGCCAGTAACTCTGCAAATGCCATAAGTTTTGCTTTCTATTCGCATCAAAGATTTTTCTAGATGGTCGATATAAGTGATTTGGCGGCTGGCCATTTGACTTAATTGTTCTTTTTCCATGCTCATAGAACCATCTTCCATAGTCATATAGCGTGCATCATCATTATCCCCACCCATTTCATCTTTACGGGTAATTAATCCTTGTAAATAAGCCAATTCTTTTTTAGCAGCGTCTAATTTTTTATGGATTAATTCGCGAAATTCATTCAATTCGGTGTCACTGTATTTAACCAATGGTCCTCTGGGAGGAGGTGCTGGTTCTACTCTTTTTTCTAGAGGAGTATACCCGGGATTGTATGGTAAACTACTTTTAGTTTTTATATTGGGTACTTTAACATCTTTAATGGGTCCAAGTACTTTTTTCACAGGTTTAACCGGAGGTGCAGGGGGTGCTTTAACTGCAGGTTTTGCAGGAGTTGCCGGTTTTGCTGGTGCAGCTGCAACTGGTTTAGCGGCAACTGGTGCCGGAGCTGGAGCTTTTACTGCTGGTTTTGCAGGAGCAGCTTTTACAGTGGGCTTAGGTGCAACTTTTACAGGTGCGGCTTTAGCAGCAGGCTTTGCAGGAGCCGCTTTAGGCGCAACTTTTACAGGTGCCACTTTTACTGCTGGCTTTGCAGGGGCAGCTTTTGAAGCAGGTTTTGCAGGAGCCGCTTTTGCAACAGGCTTAGCTGGGGTAGCTTTTGCAGCAGGCTTTACAGGAGCTGCTTTTGAAGCAGACTTTGCAGGCGCTGATTTTGCTGCAGGCTTTACCAATTTTGCAGGTGCCGACTTGCTCACAGTTTTAGAGGCCGGAGCTGCCTTTGCTGCTTTTGATGGTGCAGGTTTTGCAGCCGGTTTTTTTGTAGCCATAAGGTTTATCCTTTTTTGTTTACTACTACTTTTAAGGCTATTTCATTGACTTCTATACTGTTACCTTCTGTAATTTGGGGTAACCAGTCAATTCCATCTGCCAGAATTTCGCGGCAAATATAGTCGTTATATTTCATTATCCCATTACGGAATACTTCATTCAGTTCTAACTGCACGATAATACGGTCTGTAAGCTCAAAATTACGCTCTTTTCGGATATTTTGTATCCTATTAACCAGTTCACGAGCATCCCCTTCATTTTTTAACTCTTCAGTGATCGTTATATCTAAGGCAACTGTTAAGGCACTTTTGCTGGCAACACTCCATCCAGGTATGTCTTCGGCAACAATATCAACATCGGCCAGCTCAATTGAGTAAGCGTCAGCAGATAACTGTATGGTTATCAATCCTTTTTGTTCAATTTCAGTAATTTGTTCCTGACTAAATCCGGCAATTACTGCAGCAGCTTCCTTCATCGATGCGCCAAGCTTAGCGCCCAATGTTTTAAAATTGGCTTTGATTTTTTTATTGATTACGCCAGCAGTTTCAGTAATATATTCTATTTCTTTAATATTAACTTCAGCCTTAATTAGGTCTTCCATTTTTTCCAATTGGACCTTCATTATCGGGTTTAGTACCGGAATCATTATTTTTTGAAGGGGCTGGCGTACTTTAATGTTTACTTTTTTACGCAAAGACAAAACCAAAGAGCAAGTTTCTTGTGCGAGTTCCATTCTTTCTTCTAAGGATGGGTCAACAGCGGCTGCGTTATATTCGGGGAAATTAACGTGGTGAACAGATGCTGCATTATAACGACCAGTTACCGCGTTTAAGTTGGCAAAAATGGCGTCGCTGAAGAATGGTGAAATAGGTGCTATCAATCTTACTATGGTTTCTAAACATTCATATAAAGTTTGATAAGCGCTTATTTTATCCCCTTCGTACTCGCCTTTCCAAAATCTTCTTCTACATAATCTTACATACCAATTGCTCAGCTGAGCATCTAAAAATGTTTCGATAGCGCGACCGGCCATAGTTGGTTCATAATCATTCATACAATCGGTCACTGATTTCACGAGTGTATTAAGGGAAGAAAGGATCCAACGGTCTATTTCTGGTCTGTCGGCCAAGGGTATATACGCTTCTTTGAAGGCAAAACCATCAACATTGGCATATAAAGCAAAAAATTGATAGGTATTATATAATGTACCGAAGAATTTACGTTGAACTTCTTGTATACCAGCTAAGTCGAATTTCAGGTTATCCCAAGGAGATGCATTGGTAATAAGGTACCACCGGGTAGCATCTGATCCATATTTTTCAATTGTATCGAATGGGTTAACTACATTACCTAGTCGTTTACTCATTTTATTGCCATTCTTATCGAGTACTAAGCCATTGCTTACTACTGTTTTATAGGCAACACTATCAAACAACATCACACCCAGTGCATGAAGGGTATAAAACCAGCCCCTCGTTTGATCTACTCCTTCTGCGATAAAATCAGCAGGAAAAGCCTCCCCTTTTTCAATTAGGTCTTTATTTTCAAATGGATAGTGCCATTGGGCATAAGGCATAGCGCCACTATCGAACCACACATCAATCAAATCGGGAACACGCTTCATGGGTTTGCCAGAAGTGCTAACCAATATAATATCATCTACATAAGG